>CAYUYN010000014.1:0-25343 GCA_964449185.1 uncultured Anaerolineales bacterium
TCGCGCCCCCAATGCGGCCTCGTCGCGACCCGGCTGCGTGGGAGCGAGCCCTGGCGCTGATGCGATCTCTCCAGGCACAGGGACCGTCGTCCAGTACCCGAGAGCGCTGGACACGCGCTGAGCTCTATGCTGAGCGTGAGCGCAGGCAGCGGCGCCGTTCTGGTTGATACCAGGGTCTCGCTGCACGGCGTGACGACCCTTCTCCGGTCAGCCCCGGTTCTTCAGCGCCGCGGTCGTTCGTTCCGGGTCAAACGCCTCCGGGTCAAAACCCCCTCCAACCCATTCGAGCAACTCCTCGTGCTCGGGATGATCTGGGTTACTGATCGCTTCCAAGAAACTAACATAGCCCCACACCCCACCGACGTCCTCGGGCGGACAGGCGCGGCGGCCCTTTAGGCAAAGGGCATGTTCCAGGCCGGTGTCGTTGGGCAGGATCTTCTCGACCAGGATCTCGTGGTCCCAGCCATCGCCGAAATCGTATTCATATAGAAACTTCGTCTTTGCCTGCGGGACGACGGCGCTCAACCGGTAGCGCCGCTCGTCTACTATTGGCTGCCAGTCGTCGGGGCTGGGTACGCCATAGTAGACGCCGTTAATCGTGAATTGGTGGAGATGAGAGTTGTACCAACCCATGGACACCTGGATCACGCGGTGCAGCTTGGCCAGGGTCACATCGCTCGGCACCTGGAGACGCCGCCA
This sequence comes from uncultured Anaerolineales bacterium, assembly GCA_964449185.1. Lineage (GTDB taxonomy): Bacteria > Chloroflexota > Anaerolineae > Anaerolineales > UBA6663 > CAYUYN01. The sequence goes on from CAYUYN010000014.1 coordinate 700, forward strand.
GATGGGCGGGCGGGTGCCTTTGAGGGTGACTTTAAGCTGGTAGATCGGTGGCCGCATAGTCTTTTGAGCGGGCATGGTAACTCCTTCGCAACGCAACGGGATTGCCAGGAAACGAATGGCACCCCAACCATAGCTCAGACGACCGGCAAGGCCAACGCGCCGGCGAGGGCGTTACGTTGTGGCCACCGGCCTGCTGCGCTGCCCGAGCAGGCTGCAACAACCAGTCCCGTTTCCATGGGAACCGTGCTACGATTCATGCGCAGCGTGGTGACGTGTAGGGGAGTGTGAGTCATGAGCCAAATCGGGCTGGATATCCCAAATGAGACCCTGCTGGCCCTCAAGCTCTCCTCGGAAGAGGCCGGATCGGTGCTGCGGATTGCGGCGGCCGTGAAGCTGTATGAGCTTGGCCGTCTGTCCTCGGGGACCGCGGCGCAGCTTGCGGGTGTACCGCGGGTCATTTTCCTCTCGCGCCTGGCGGACTATGGGGTTGACACATTCCGCCTGACAGAAGCTGAGCTCAAACAGGAAACTCGGCTGGCCGGATGTCTTTGGGCGAATGCCCAGCGGTCTCAGGCAAGCCACATACCCTCTCACCACGCCAACTCATCCGCCAAGATGTGCAGCGCCGTCGACATCTGTCCCTTCAAAAGTCCCCGTACATACTGGACCAGATCGGTGTACGCCATTGTGTTTGAGCCACCCTGGTTGGCAAGCCATCCAGGCCGCGGTCGGCCTGCGTAGCGCCTGCGGACCGTAGTCGCTGGCGATCCCGGCAAAGCCGGCCAGCCCGAGCAGAGCGATTTCCAGGAGGATCAGGCCGGGCAAGGGCCACAGCGCTGCGCCGGGCATGTTGGGCTGCGAAGAAAGGATCAGCACCGGTAGCGCGAAGCAGACCACGGCGCCCAGGGCGGCAAGGCACCATTCGACGGCAGTCGCCAAGCTCGCCGCAGGTGGATTATCCGGGTGCTGGCGCTGCATGTGTTACGCCATTCGGCCGGTTTGCATCAGCCACAAATACCCGTCCTCCAGGCTCGGCTCGACCGGCTCAGCCCGCGCGCCTTCCGGCGGCGTGCCCAACACGCGATACTGGACGCCGTCCGTCAGCATGAGCGTCGATACGACCGTCAGACCCGCGTCCGGCCGCCCGCCGTTGGGGGTGGTCAGGCGCCAGGTGTGCCCGCGGGCCTGCGCCATAAGCTCGCGTGGATGGCCGCGAAAGATGATCTGGCCCTGGCTGATCACGGCCAGGTCGCTGCAGCTCTGGCTGACGTCCTCAACGATGTGGGTCGAGAGGATCACCGTGCAGCGCGCGGCCATCTCGGCCAGCAGGTTGCGCAAGCGTACGCGCTCTTCGGGATCCAGGCCAGCGGTCGGCTCGTCCACGACAAGAAGCTTGGGATTGCCGAGCAAGGCCTGCGCAATGCCAACACGCCGCTTCATCCCGCCCGAGTACGTCTTCAGCCGGCGGTCGGCCGCTTCGGCCAGCCCGACTAGCTCGAGCAGCGCTTGCACCTCGCGGTGGCGTGCTGCCCGGTCGGCGTGGCCTTTCAGGATGGCGAGGTAGTCCACGAACTCGCGCCCGGTCAGATCGGGGTACAGGCCCAGTTCCTGCGGCAGATAGCCCAGGCTGGCCTTCACCGCCATCTTGCCCTGCGCGCTCGCCACGTCATGGCCGAGCACTGCGACTCGGCCACGCGACGGCCGCAGCAGCCCGGCCAGGATGCGCATCAGCGTCGTCTTGCCGGCGCCGTTCGGCCCCACCAACCCAAACATGCCAGAGCCGATTGCCAGGTCCACGCCGCGCAGCGCGGGCACCTTGCCGAAGCGCTTCTCCAACCCGCTGATCTCGATCATGCTTTGCCCTCCTACCATCACAGCGCCACGCGTGCCTCAGCGCGTTGCTTTCCAGCGCAGCCACAGCCACGCCAACAGCCACGGGGCCACCAGTTGCAGCGGACCCAGGGCGCAGATGAGCGGGACCGGTAACACGACTCGTCCTGGGGAAGCATTGAAATATTGCACGTCAATTCCTAGCGCCGCGACCTGGGCCCGGTAGTCGGCCTCCAGGAGGCCGCTCATCAGGGCCGCAAGTTGGCCCACGTAGTAAGGCGGCCAGAAGGCCGCCAGCGGCGCCAGGTCGAGGTTGTAGGACGGGGCCTGGCCAAAGAAGCAGAATATGCCTAGCGCGATCCCGGCCAAGCCCGCGGCGCGGCGGCCAGGCAGGGGGGCAGCGAGCAGCATGCCCGCAGCTGAGAGGAACAGCGCCAGAGGCACCAGGCTGCCCGCCCACACCGCGACATAGCGCCCCAGGCCGAGCGGGCCGTGCAGCAGACGCCCGGTCAGCGCGTCTACCAACGCCACCGCGCCCAACGCCGCCAGTACGGCCGCCCACAAGCCCAGCAGCCGCCCGGCGAGGAACGTGCCCGGCCTGACGGGTAGGCTGTCGAGCAACTCGCGTACACCGTGCTGCCGGTCGAGCGGCAAGGTCTCGGCGGCCAGGATGGGAACGAACAGCGTGATAACGAGGAAGACCGCCAGCCACGACCCGCTCATGGTCGTCTGACTGATGCGCGGTCGCGGCCCATCCCCGGAAGAGAACTGGCTTTGTCGGGAGGCCCGGCTGAACAATAGGCTCCCTAGGAGCAGCATGGCGAGCAGGCCGCCCGCCAACACTACGAGCCCGCGGCGACGCCACTGCAGCACGAACTCGTAGCGCGCGATGCCGGCCATTTGGCTGGCCAGGTGGAAGAGTGTTTGTTTCATGCACCCCTCGAGCTGCGCGGCAGGCCCAGCACCCGCTCTTCGTTGCGCAGCAGATGAGCGGCGAGAGCGAGTAAGACCAAGCCGATCAGGACCAGGCTGGCTCGATTGGCGGCGTAGAGGGCCGGGCTGGCTGCCTCGGGCTGCAGGAACAGGTGCAGCGGCCAAAGGAAGGGCCAGCGCGCCAGCAGCACATCGCCGCCAAACAGCATGCTGGCCCACAGCAGGGTCGCCAGGAGCGCGCCGAACACGCCCTGGCGCGACGATTGGGTCGTGAGCACCGCGACCGCGGCGAGCAGCGCGCCGGGCGCAATCCAGCGGACAATGGCCAGCGCCAGCACGCTGCCCGGCTCGAGGGCGACGGTGACCAGGCTGGCAGCCAGCGCCACGCCGCCCTGCAGGCCGGCTAACACCGCCAGGCGCTCCCACAGCGCCCAGGCCAGCGGCCGTGGACAGGTCAGCAGCAGCTCCAGCGGCGGCTCGCCATCCGGTGCGAGCACGAAGGCGGCCTGGGCTGCAAAGGCCAGGGGCACCACCACTTCCAGCACGCGCGCCAGCGCGGCGGTGCCGCCCGACCCCTGTGACGAGGGCAGCATCACCGCCAGGCCAGCCGCAATCAAGATGGCACTGAAGGCCGTCGGCCACCAGCCCACCAGCTTCAGGCTGGCGTGCCAGGCCAGCCCAGGCGGCCTAATCACACGGCTCACCGGCATTCATCGCCCGCCCGGTGTGATTGAAGACGAAGGGAGCGATTGACAGCAGCGCCAGAAAAACTGTTCACTTCTGATCTATAGCCCTTAAGACTAGGAAGTTGAGACCGGCGACTGGCGCGAAATCAAATATGGATCGCGAGTGCGTCTTCTCACTGTGGCTTTGCCAACCCCAGTGTAAGGAGGCTACATCGATGAACATCAGGATATAACTTTCGCGCCAGACGGTCAAAGCGCTGCAGCGGCGCCTGCAAGCAGCTTATCGGCGGGATGATGTGCGTTTGGTGCGGCGGATTCAGGCGCTGTTGGATCACTGGAGAACAAAGTGCCGGTCGCGGTCTTGAGTGCGCAGTTGGGCTTTAGCCCCGCCTGCTTTTACGAATGGTTGCAGACCTTGATCTTGGACGGGCTGGATAGCTTGCGCGGCCAGTCGGGCGGGGGCCGCAAGGCCAAGCTGACGCCGACCCAGAAGAAGCGGCTGGGGCAATTGATCGACGCCGGTCCGGAAGCGCCGCTCGTCTTTTATTGGCTGCCAGTCGTCGGGGCTGGGTACGCCATAGTAGACGCCGTTAATCGTGAATTGGTGGAGATGAGAGTTGTACCAACCCATGGACACCTGGATCACGCGGTGCAGCTTGGCCAGGGTCACATCGCTCGGCACCTGGAGACGCCGCCAGATGGGCGGGCGGGTGCCTTTGAGGGTGACTTTAAGCTGGTAGATCGGTGGCCGCATAGTCTTTTGAGCGGGCATGGTAACTCCTTCGCAACGCAACGGGATTGCCAGGAAACGAATGGCACCCCAACCATAGCTCAGACGACCGGCAAGGCCAACGCGCCGGCGAGGGCGCCCTTTCAGGAGGGTGGGCGATTCGTTTTGGGCGCCGGCCCTGGGCGGCCATGTCGCCAGCGCCGGATCTCGTCGCGGTAGTGGTCCAGCCGCGGATCGTCGGGCGAGGCTTTCTCCCACATTTCCAGCCAACTCCGCGCCTCGTCGGGCTTCCCATCAGCCAGGGCCGTGTCAATCTGGGCGCCGGCCACGGCCGCGAACTCGCTGAAGTGCATCCGCGGCCGCACCAGCAGTGGATCCAGCAACTCCCGCGCCTGGGCGGCGTCGCCTCGCAAGGCCAACACTCGCGCCAACGACGCGCGGGCAAAGAGGTAGTCCGGATGGCGGTCGAAGATGGCTCGCCAGGCGGCCTCGGCCTCGGCCGGCCGCCCCCGCGCGGCATAGGTCGCGGCGAGGTTATTGAGCAGGTCGGGCGCGTCCGGCTCCAGCGCCAGGGCCTGCACGAGCAGTGCCTCGGCTTGGGGCATGTGGTCAGCGTGCATGTGCTCCAGCGCCTGGTACAGCAGGCGCTCCACCTGTGGCTGGCGGGACCGGTCGCGTATGGCGTCGCCGTGGATTTCGATGCCCATCAGGATGATTTCGTGCCACTGGCCCTCGCTCCAGAACTGCACCCGCCCGGGTGGCAGGACACCTTGATGGACCGCCAGTTGGGCCGCCTTCATGCGTTGCTCGTCAGCGCCGCGCTGGCCCAAGGCGAAGTCCTTCGCCGCGCTCGCCAACTCGGGCGTCGCCGCGGCCTCGACCAGCATCAAGGCAAACTCGCGCATGTCGGGCGCGCCGCGCTCAAGCCAGGCCGGCACAAGCGCACTCAGCTCCGGGTGCTTTCGCAAAAAGCGGCGGGCCGGTCCTTGCGCCGCCTCGGCCTTGCGCCCGGTGCGAAACTCCCGCTCCAGCTCGCGCCCGGTCGCCTCGCTGAGCCAGTAGCGCAGGTCATACGCCCACGGCCCATTGCGCTTGCCCACCGGCTTCAGCAGATCGTTCAGGTTCTCCTGCGCCAGGCGCAGACCCGGCTCCCGCTTGAGGGCCCCTTGCCACCGGGCCCGCGCGTCGTGCTCGCGGCCCAGGTTCAGCGCCGCCACGGCGGCCAGGTGCCACAACATGCCCTCGTGGAGACCCAGCTCGCCGGCCTCGGATTGGCGGCCGGCTTCAAAAACCTCGATGATTTCCTGGTCCAGTCCGAGGTGGCTCAGGGCCTCGGCCTTCTTCAGCCAGCCGCCCACCGCCGCCGCGCTCGACGCCAGCATCCGCCGGGCCACCTCGCGGCCTTCGTCGAAGCGCCCCAGCAGCGCCAGCAGGCGGGCGCGGTTGGAGAGCGCATGCACGTTTTCCGGATCGAACGCGAGCACGCGCTCGGTGGTGGCCAGGGCTTCGGTGAGGTAGCCGTCGGCGGCGTAGGCCTGGGTCAGATTGTTGAGCACCGGGGCAATGTCCGGCTTTAGCCGCAGGGCGCTCTGCGCTACCTGCCGGGCGCGGGCGTACTCGGCCTGGTTGAGGTACGACTGGACCTCTTCGTGCAATTCGGCCAGCTTCATGCCCGCTTCGCCTTCGGCGCCCAGCTCGGCCAACAGCATCCACATGCCGCGCTCCAACTCGGACACCATGCGCCGCGCGTTATCGGCCTTGGGGTGGTTGGGCGCCAGGCGTAGGAACTCGCGCAGGGTGCGCAGCGCCAGGGTCGGCAAGCCATTTTTCAGGTAGGCCGCCGCCAGCGCCGGGCGCAGATCGTGCTCCCCGGGGACCACGGCCAGCAAGCGCTCGGCGGCGCTCTGGTAGCCCAGATGGTCGTTCAACCCGTGGTTGACGTTCACCAGCCGGCCCAGCACTTCCGGCTCGCGCGGGTAGTTGCGCGCCAGGTCGGCCAGAAGCTCGCGCGCCTGGGGCCAGCGCTTGCGCCGCATCAGCACGTCGGCCTGGTCCAACCCGTCCAGCAGGCGGCGGGGCGGTGTGCGGGTCGAGCTCTGCTGCGTGGTTTTCTTCTTAGCCATACATGCAGCCCTTTCATTCATTCTGAATGCGTCGCCCTTCGGGACCCAGGTGCGCCCAGACATGCTGCCTCGCCAGCGCCTTCTTCACCCGCGCCGCGTCGCTGGGCCGGTCGCGCGGCTCTGCCGTTTGCACCTCGTCGGTTCCCAGCCACATGGCCGACCAATCCAGTCCCTCAACCTCGCACCGCTCAATCATGCGCGGCGGCATCGCCTGGAGGGTCAGGCTGTCCCAGGCAATCTCGACGGTGGCGCCGTCACAACTCGTGACGCGGCCCTGCCAGCCGCCAATCGAGCGCCCCAGGTCGGGGTCTTTGACCCCGCGGCGCACACTGACATTGGCGCCGGCCGGGTCGGGCGCGGGCTGCGGCTTGTTGCGGGTCGGGCGTGTCCCGGCGCGTGAACCGGTGGCGGACACCGCAATCATCTCACCAAATGCGCTGAGCTTCAAGCGGGTAGTCCGGACGAGGCTGCCCCCGTTTCAGCGGGTCGGGGGGTGTAGTTGAGCCCGCATAGAGCCAGTTTAGAAAGCGACCGGTGCGGCCGACAGAAGATGACCCTGCAACCGAGTGCTTAGAACGCTACGGGCAGCGTGCTCAGCCCGCGCAGCAGGCCATGCGTTTCCCATTCGATCGTTTCCGCGGCCAGGACCGCAGGAGCGCAGCGGCCGGGGGATGAGGCGGACTGGCCCGGACCTTGCCAGTAGCCCCTAGGCTGCAATATACCCCTGTCAGCTTGCCCATTGTCCAGCGGTAGCCAGCGGGTGTAAAATCAAAACCTACAACCCAGGGTTGCACTGGCAGTGTTTCGCCCCGGGGAATGTGCCTGAACCGCGGTAGGTGCTTATGAATCGCTATCGACTCACGTTCGCGCGCGGCGTCGCGGCCATGGCGGCCGTCATTTTGGTGATCGTCGCCATCGGGACCCTCATCGACTTGACCGGCAGGGGCTTCGGCCTGGGCAAGCTCACCCAGCTCGACTACACCGAAGCCCGCTTCCTGGCCGACCTGAGCAACCGCGGCCTCAACCAGCTCCTGGCGCTCACGTTCACCGTGGTCGCCATCGCGGTGCCGCTCACCGCCAACCTCTACTCGCTCAAGTTCCTCGAGTTCTTCATCAAGGACCAAGTCAACGCGGCCGTGCTCACCCTGGTCGTCCTGGCCGACCTGGCCAGCTTCTGGCTGATCTTTTCCCTCAAGCAGGATTTCATTCCCAGGTTTCAGCTCTACCTGGCGTTTGCGCTGCTCCTGCTGTGCCTGTGCGTGCTCTTCCCCTATCTCCACTACATCTTTCGCTTCCTGCACCCGACCACGCTGCTGCACCGCCTGGAAGACGAGATCAAGACCGCCGTCGACGCCGCCATCCAGCGGCCGGCGCGGGCGGGGACCTACCGCCAGTTGGTGGCCGACGGGGTCGAGCACATCGCCAACATTGCCGTTCGCTCCATCGAGCGGACCGACCGTGCCACGGCCATCGAGAGCGTCTTCACACTGGAGCGTGTGGCCCGCGCCTACTGGGCCCGCAAGGGCAACCTGGCGCCGGCCTGGTTCGTGGCCGACCCCAACTCTTTTCGCGGCTTTTCCACCAAGGCCGTGGACGAGTTCACTGCCAGCCGCACCTGGGCGGAGATGAAGCTCTTCTCGCAGCTGCGCGGCATTCTCAGCGCCGCCGTGCCGCGCACGCACGACGTGGCCGACACGGTGGCCCGCGCCCTGCGCCACCTGGGCCTGGAGGCGCCGGTGCGCGCGGATGAGGCGCTGCGCGAGCTAGTGATGGCGTACTTCAATACCTGCTTGCGGCTGGCGCTCACGCGTCGCGACACCCACACGGCCTTCACTTTACTTGAGAACTACACCCTCTTCGCCGTGACCTTGAACAGCGAGCTGCCGCAGTTTGTACAGGAGATCGCCTATTACTTCGACTACTACGGCCAGCTCGCGCGCGAGCGGCAGATGCCCTTCATCGCCGAAACCGCGGCCCATGACCTGGGGGCGCTCACCCAGCACGCCTGGGACACCCAGGCCCCCAACCGGCAGAAGCTGCTCGAGCGTTTTCTGCGTTTCGATGACAAGGACAAGTCGCCCCTTCCCGGCGTCAAGAAAGCGCAGGCTCGCTTCGGCAGCTACCTGATGCTGGCCGGCCACGCCGAGCAGGTGGAGCTGGTCCGTCAAGAGTTCGACGGCCTCCCGCGCGCTTTCATCACCGAGATCGCCGACGAGCTGCTGCACGTCCGGCGCGAGAAGTACTGGGAGATCAGCGGCCGCCGGATGAACATCGACTACGTGCCCGACGCGCAGCGTGAGAAGCTGCGAGAGTTTTTTGAGGGGGTGTTGGGGAAGTAAATCCGCTGATGGTCGTTCATTTCATGATTATTTGACGCACCCCCTCGACCATGGGCCCATATACGCCTGTAGGCGCCCATGTCTCGACGACCGTTCACCCGTGCTCTTGCCCAATGCACCTGGTTTCTGACCATCCTGGCGCCATACCTGTTTACAAAACCGTCAGAACGACGGATTTCTTTGGATTGCCATGGGGTAATACGGCTTCTTCTTTTGTCCGCCAACGGCTCACGGCAACCCACCGAGATGCTTAGAACGCCACGGGCAGCGTGCTCAGCCCGCGCAGCAGGCCATGCGTCTCCCATTCGATCCTTTCCGCGGCCAGGCGCAGATTGGGCAGCCGGCGCAGCACCGTGCCGATGGCCCGGGGTGGGGCGTGATTATCGACGCGGCTTCGCACATCGCCTTGATTGGGTGTGCGGACGACCAGACGGCCTACAGCACCAGCAAGGGCGGCGTCAGCGCGCTGACGCGCACGCCATTCTACAGCGAAATCATGGATCAGCCGGCGGCTCTACGCCGCTTGCTGAAGGCCTACGCCGGTCCCGATCGCCGGCGCCGGTTGGCAGAGGCGCCCCTGGCGCGGTAGCCCTTGCGGCGGGGCATGGGCGCCTCATTCCTTACGGCGCTGATCGCCGCCCAACAGCTCGGAGCGCTGGGCATTGGCGTTCAGGCGCTGGAAGCCTCGGATGCACTGTATGGCGACCGGGCGCGCCTGAACCGAGCCAATCCCCTGGTCTCCATTTCTCAATCGGGCGCGAGCGGCGAGATTGCGCCGCTGCTGGAGCGCCTCTCCCGCGACACGCCGTTGGTGGCCCTTACGAATGATGAGGCCAGCCCGCTGGCACGGCGGGCGCATACCGTCCGGCGCCTTCCCTGACCGGCTAATTCAGCTCGCGACGGATGGGGCCGATGCGCCTGGCTGCAGCTTACTGGCGGTGAGGGTGTCAGAGTATTACGCCTACGTGAGGTAACTTCTGAGAGCCTCCAGCGAGGCATCATCCACGACCGCCAGCACTTCATCGCCGGCTTGAAAGGCCAGGTCGCCCCGCGGAATGAGGACCTCGCCTTGGCGGATGACGGCGGCAATGACGCAGGTTGCGGGCAGGGGCATGTCTTTGATCGGGATGCCGAGTGCCTGGCTGCTGCTGCGCAGTTTTTCCTCCACCAGCGAGTATTTCCCCCGCCGCAGCTTGAGCAGCGTCATCATGTCACCCAGTGACATCTCCTCGGCAATCAGCTTGGCCAGGATGTCGGCCTGGTTGAGGGCCACGTCCACACCCATCTTTTCATTAAACATCCAGGCGTTGTGCGGATCGTTGATGCGGGCAATGATGCGGGGTACGTGAAACTCAAACCGGGCCAGGGAGGTGATGACCAGGTTGGCCTCGTCTTCGGCCCGCACCGCCGCCAGCACCTTGGCCCGGCGGATGCCGGCCGCCTCCAACACGGCCGGCGAACTGCCGTCGCCGGCCAGCACCGTGCCCTCGGGCAGCTCGCCGCGCAGGCGCTGCAACACCTCCGGCCGGTCGTCAATGAGCTTCACCTCGTGCCCTTCACTTAAGAGCAGTCGAGCCAGATGCGAGCCTACCCTCCCGCCGCCGACGATGATGACGTAGAACATGCTTAATCTCCCTCGTCCAGACCCAGCCATCCCTCCACCCGTTCCATGGCCGCAGCCAATACAACTAGGTGCGCGACATCGCGGGCTCTTAGGGCGGTCCCCAATGTGGGGATAAAGGCCTTGTCGCCGCGCGTGAGGGCCGCCACGCTGATTTCGCCGGACACCGTCAACTGGCTTACCGTGTGGCCGACCAGGTGCGCGGGCACGGCCACGCTGAGCACGCACACCTCGCCGCTGCCAAAGGTGAGTAAAGGGTCGAGATTGCCATGCGTAAGCAGCTCATGGATGCGCTCGGCGCCCCAGATTGTGGACGAAATGGTGACCAGCCCTAGGCGCCGGTAAATCTCCGCCCGGCGCGGGTCGAACAGGCGCGCGACGACTTTGGGTACCCGGAATACGCTGCGCGCCAGGCGGGCGGCGACGATGTTGGCGTTGTCGGACGAGCTGGTGGCGACGAAGGCATCGGCCTGTTCGATACCGGCCTCCAGCAGCACCCGCCGGTGAAAACCAACGCCATGTATTCGGCGGCCGCGAAAGTCGGGTCCCAGCCGGTCCAGCGCGGCGGCCTCGTAGTCGATCACCGCCAGGGCATGCCCCTCCTCGGCCATCAGGCGGCTGACCGCTTCGCCCACCCGCCCACAGCCCATTACGATGATCTTCATGGCATCCCTCCGGCAGGGTGCGCCGTGGCGCGCCGGCGCTCCCGGCTGCGATCCAGGCGGCGCGCGATGACTTTCCGCATCCGCTCCACACCAAACAGCACGGGCGCATATAAGCCCAGGCCCAGCCAGTAGATGGGCGGCAGCGGCAAGTGCTCGAACAGCGCGGCCAGGGGCCGCACGTAGATCAGCAGCAGGATTAAGCAGATTTCGACCGCGATGCCCACCAACAGGAAGCGGTTGCTGAACCAACCCAGCCGGTGCACAGGCGCTTTCTCCGTCCGGCACGCAAACGCATTGCCAATTTGCGCGGCGACGACGCCGGCGTGGAAGACCGTGGTGGCCAGGATGAACACCTCACCGCCAGGCGCGGCCAGCCGCTCGGCGTAGGGCAGCCAATCGAGGCGCGGCAGGTGCAGCAGATCGCGGTAGCCGGCTAGGTAATAGACGGCAAAGAAGCCGACGTAGCACAAGCCGGCCTCAAGTACGCCCAGCCACAGAAACGAGCGCGCCAGCAGCTTGACGTCTAGTAAGGGCTGGTCGCGCCGCCGCGGCGGCCGGCGCATGACGTTCGGCTCGGGCTTTTCGGTGCTCAGCGCCAGGGCTGGCAGCAGGTCGGTGCCCAGGTCAATCGCCAGGATCTGGGTCACCGTCAGGGCCAGGGGGACATGGAACAGCGCGGCCACCACCACGGGCACCAGCTCGGGCACATTGCTGGCAAAGATGTAGGTAATGAACTTGCGCAAGTTATCGTAGACCGCGCGCCCCTCTTCGATGGCGCTGATCAGGACGGCAAAGTTGTCGTTGGTCAGGATCACGTCGGCGGCCTCTTTGGCCACATCGGTGCCCGTGACACCCATCGCCAGCCCGATGTCGGCCTTGCGCAGTGCCGGCGCGTCGTTCACGCCGTCGCCCAGCATGGCCACGATGTCGCCGCGCGCCTGGAAGGCGGCCACCAGCCGCAGCTTGTGCTCCGGCGCCATGCGCGCGCAGATGACCTCCTCGATCAAGGCCGCCTGCAGCTCGGCGTCGCTCAGGCCGTCCAATTCCGCGCCGGTCAAGATGCGGGGCGAGGGGCTCGTCACGATCCCTACGCGCCGAGCGATAGACTCGGCCGTCAAGCCATAGTCACCGGTGATCATGACCAGGCGTATGCCGGCCTCGCGGCTCTTCGCCACCGCCTCCGCCACTTCGGGCCGCGGCGGGTCCATCATGGCCACCAGACCCAGAAAGGTCAAATCGCGCTCGATCCGATCGGGCGCGTACTGCCGTCCCGCGGGCCCAGCGGGCTCGGCCACAGGAGCGGGCAGATCGCTGCGGGCCAGCGCCAGCACACGCAGCGCGTTGCGGGCGTAATCGTCAATGGCGGCGTCGATCTCGGCCCGCATGGTTTCATCCAAAGGCAGTATCTCGCCCGCGACGAGGATGCGCGTGCAGAGCTGGAGCACCTCGCGCGGCGCGCCTTTGACAAACGAGACAAGCGGGGCTTGGCGCGCGAGAGGGTCGGTGCGCCCGGTGGGGGTCCGCCGCTGCCCGTTGAGGCGCTGCCCGGCACTGGCATTCTGGCAGGCGTGGACCGTGCTCATCCTTTTACGGCGGGCGTCGAAAGGCAGCTCGTGTACGCGTGGGTAATCGCGCGCCAGGGCGAGCTCGTCTATCCCGCCCTTAAGGGCCAGCACCCGCAGGGCCGCCTCGGTCTGGTCGCCCAGAGAGGCCCAACGTGGCTGCTCGGGCGAAGGCGGGGTCAGGCGCGCGTTGTTGCACAGCGTGGCCGCCGTCAGCAGCGAGTCCAGGTCGGCGGCCAGGGCACCCGCCGGGGTTGGCGCAAAAACGCCGACGGGTTCATAGCCCACGCCGGATACCGTCAGGCGTTGACCGGCCAACCAGACGCCGCGCACCGTCATCTGGTTCTGGGTGAGCGTCCCGCTCTTGTCGGTGCAGATCACCGAGGTGGTGCCGAGGGTCTCTACCGTGGCCAGTTTTTTCACCAACACGCCGCGCTGTGCCAGGCGCTGCACCGCCATGGCCAGCGATAGGGTGATGGTGGGGTTGAGCCCCACTGGCACCGTGGCCACGATCAGCCCGACGGCCAGCACGAAGGCCTCGAAGCGCGGGATGCCGGCATCCAAGCTGGCCGCGATGAACACCACGGCGCCGAGGCCCAACGCGATGTAGGCCATGCGCCGGGTCACGCGCGCCATGCTCTGCTGCAGCGGGCTGGGCGGCTCCTCCAGGTGCTGGGTCAGGTCGGTGATGCGCCCAAACTGTGTCAGCATGCCCGTGGCGACCACGACTGCCCGGCCGGTCCCCGACACGATGGAGGTGCCGGCAAAGATCAGGTTGGGCCGCTCCAGCTCCGACAGGCCCTCGCGCAGCGAACCTTCGGCCGTCTTGAGGGCGGGCCAGGCCTCGCCCGTCAGTGTTGCCTGGTTGACCCGCAGCCCATATGCCTCCACCACGCGCGCGTCCGCCGGGATGTTGTCGCCCTGTGACAAGACCAGCACGTCGCCGGGAACAAGACCGTCCGCCGGCAGCTGGCTCTCACGCTCGGCCCGCACCACGCGTGCGCTGGCGGGCAGGATGTGCTTCAGCGCCGAGACAGCCCGCTCGGCCCGATACTCTTGCCAGAAGGAAAAGCCGGCATTGACCAGGACGACCAAGCCGATGACCAGTCCCAGCACCGGGCGCCCACCGAGAAAGGCCAGCGCCGCGGCCGCCCATAGGAGCAGCGCCATCATTTGGGTCAGGTGGGTGACCAGCCGGCGCCACGCCGGGACGGGCGGCGGCTCGCGCAGGCTGTTGGGCCCGTACAGCGCCAGGCGCGCCTGGGCTTGCTCGGGCGTCAGGCCGGCCGGCGTGCTTTCGAGCGTGTTGAATACTTCGGCGATGCCGAGCGCGTGAATGGGGGCGGTAGACATGATGGCGCGGAGCGGCGCGGCGGCCGCCCCTGGGTCCCGCTAGGGGTGGACCTCCGGGGCGGCTGTCTCGTGCGGCGCGCCGTCCAGGCGCGGCGCCGGTGTGGGCTGGTGGTCGAGGTACTGCTCCAGCAGCGACGGCGCGCTCGGGTCGTCCACGTGCAGCGCGTGGTCGTAGTCGCCGGCGGGCGCCGGCTTGGGCGCATAGCGCATGGGCCGGCGCACCCCCACCAGCTCAAAAGCGCGGGCAATGGCCATCAGCAAGGCGTAGCGGTATTCCTGCATTCGCAGCGACTGCCACTCCACGATCGAGGCCATGGCGCCCTGCACGCGGGCCTTTTCGCGCACGATGCGGTGAATTTGCTTGGGATCGCGCAGCCCTAGCGGCGAGAGCAGCATGGCATGTGCGGCCAGCGCGAGAACGCTGAATGAGATCAGCACCACCCAACCGCCCTCGGACCATTTGCCCACGATCTGGCCGATGAAGACAATGAGGGCCAGGAGAGTGGCGACGGTGGCCCCGGCCATGCCCCAGGTGCGTGCCCGGCCGGTGAAGTGCTGCTGTACGTGGCGGCGGACCGCCAGGCCCATGACGGTGATGGGCATGAACACACCCACCCCGTAGTAAGGCACGGCCACGCTGGTCTGGCCGCGGACCAGCAGCATGATGACGACGGCCAGGCCAAAGGTAATGGTTACCGAACGGGTAAAAGTGCCGCGCGGATCGCGGTATACGATGGCCTCGGGGATTTCGCCGATGGCCACGTCGCGCCATTCGGTGGCCTGTGCATCCTGAAAGGCCGTCATGGAGGCCGCGGCCAGCAGAACGACCGCCAGCAGTTGGTAGGCCCAGAACAACAGCGTGCCGCCAGGAAATTGCGCAAAGCCGATGGCGGCCAGGTTGCCCACGAGTGTGCGGCCGAGCGTGCCGTCGAACACATCGAAGCGAATGGCGAAGAACGTTAGAAAGAGCGTGGTCAGGCCGCCATAGAATAGGAACGAGGTCTGCACGAAGCGGCCGATGCCCGACTTGCCGCTGTAAAAGCTCCAAATTCGGTGCAGGCGCGGCAGGCGCTTCTTGCCCCACAGAACAATTTTGGCATCTTCATTCCGGATAAATTGGATGCCGTTGGACATCGCTTCGAGCCCAGTGAGGGCCACCATGCCCTTCATCGAAGCCGTTAGCATGTGCAGCAGCGCCTGTCCGAGCGAGACGGTCTCGGGCAGCTCGGTGGCGGGCACGGCCGGCACCCCCTTGAGATGGGCCATCACCAGGCCCACCGCCATAGCCAGCGTCAGCATGACGAACACACCCAGCAGGGTAAACACGACGCGGGCCGACTCGCCCCGCCCCCGGATGGTCAGGTACCAGGTAATGGCCGCCAGCACCGCGCCGATGCCAAAGTGGTACAGCCAATTGCGGCCATACAGATTCAGGATCGACAGCAATTGGTCGGCGCCGGATAGCGCCGAGACCACGATGGTGAGCACGTAGTCCTGGATGAGGGTGACCGCGACGATCAGGCTCAGGGTTGGCCAGAGATAGCGCATCGAGGCGGTATACGAGCCGCCGCCTTCGTTGAAGATGCCCAGCGAATACATATACAGGGCGCCAAAGACGAAGTTGGCCAGCCCAATCACGGTGACCGCCAGGTAGGCCTTGTTTTGCAGCCCGTAGGGGTGCAGGGCGTGCATCATCTCGCCCGTGGCGTAAAAGTAGGAGGTGAAGTAATCCACGCCAAAAAGCGCCAGGGCCGCGAGCAGCCCGATCTGCCCGGCGCCGTGAACGTGCTCATCTTCATGCTTCTCGCGTGGCGCCGCTTTATAGGCAAGGACAACGATAACCAGGATTAATGCGACCGAAAATAACATGTGAGATGACCTATTCTCTAAGCTTTGGCTCGTTACAGGGGCCGGGGCGGGTCGAATGCCGCTTCGAGCACTTTGAGCTCGCCCAGCAAATGCTGGCGCGTCGAGGCATTCAGGCGGGTGTCTTGGGCAACTTTGGCTTGTTCTTCGCGCGTGGCCCGGACCACGAATGCGGGGACGAACATGATGCGCCCGGCGGGAATGATCTCGAAGGCGTGCGTGGCCATCCGCAGCAGTTGGTCGTCGAAGTAGGGCAAGCTGAGGCTCAGCCCGCGGTTGAGGTCCTGGGCCGCGGCCCGGCGCGCGATGGTTTGCACGATCTCGCGCGCTTCGTAGCGCGCCAGCGCGCGGCCCTGGTTGACGAGCTGGCCCAACATGCCGTAGCGTTTTTGCTGATAGGCCTCGTCGGCTACGCTGTAGGGCGCCAGTGAGACGGCCGTGTGCAGGATGGCCACAAAGCGCTGCATCGAGGCCACGTGCGCCTCGGCTTCACCGGCCGTGTTCACGAGCAGCCGGTCCTCATCGTCAAAGGCCACCCATTGGGGCAGATAGAAGCGTTGGGCCGCCGGGACAAAGGGCACCAGCAGCTCGCCGCGCCCGGCTGCCTCTTGTTCGGTGCCTTGTTCAACAATGGCGTCCGTCGTGGCGGTGAGGGCCGACGGACGCGTCGCGACTGGCGCCACGGGGATGGTGGGTATCTCTTCGCCCGGTGCGGTCTGGTAGGTGACCGAACGGCCGGCTGGCAGCAGGTTGTGCACCAGGTGCCAGGCCGTGGCGTGCCGGATGAGACCCGCGCCCACGCTGATGGCGCGGTTGGGCGAAAGCTCGAGCTCGCCCAGGCGCTGCCGCAGCGCTGCCCCGGCGTCGGCGCGGGTCAACCGCTCGATCAGGCCGCCGGCCAACTGTTCGCGGAACTCGGCTGGGATAGGCTGGGCCTCGCCCGAGGCGGCCTCGACGACGACCTCGTCGGGCAAGGCGAAGCGCACTTGCGGCCCACGATCGCGCTGGGCCAAGGCTTCAGCCAGCACGCGCGCCTGGGCTTCCAGAAAGTGCCGGATCATGGCCGGCTGTGTCCAAAACAAGGCTTGCTGGCTGTCGAAAGCCAGGCGCAGCTGGCTGGGCGGGGCGGACGAAACCGCCGCCGAGGTTGACGTGGAGAAGGAAGGTTCAGGCATAGTCCCTCACTGCAAGTTGTCCAGAAAGCGTTCCCAGGCGGCGATCAGGATGAATTCGACCAGGACGGTAAAGATGAGCATGACGGTCTGTAGCGTGCCGGTCGTGGCTTCGGTCAGCCGCATCTGCAATCCCAGGAACGCCAGTACGATGGCAACCGGTGGAATCCAGGCACCGAGCCGCACCAAACCACTGACACGCTCATCGGGCAGATCGGGGTAGAACCCGGAGACGACGTAGACCGGTGCGGCCAGGCTGTGCAGCAGGGCTTGGGACAACGGGCGGCGCCCAAGCCCGGCGGCCACCATCAGCTCGCTGTGGCAAACAATCAGATCGCCCGGCCGCCAGACGCGACGCACGGCCTGCTGCCAACCCTGGTCGAGCAGGAGCTCGATATCGACATGCACGGTGTCATCGCGCGTGATGGCGCCAATAGCCACCAATCGCCGCCGGGCCCTGAACTGTTCCTGGGGCCGGCGCAGCGTGCCCAACAGCAGCACCTCGAGCCCACGCGGCGAGGCCAAGGACCAGATACAGGCGGCCAGGCCAGACTCGTCTACATTCCCATCGGGCACCAGTACCACCAAGCGGCGCGCTGGCGGCAGTGGCACATCGGCCGGGAGCAGCAGGTTACCCACGTTGCCGGGCAGCACCCATTCCTTACTATCGGCCCGGCGCGGCGCTGCCAGTGTGCCGGGCGCAGCACGCCCAGCAGCGGTACCGACAATGATGCCGGTCTGACTCGCCAGGACCACTTCCGTGGGCAGTTGTTCTTTTTGAAGTTCGCTCGTCGTGGAGTAGATTGCCATCTCAAGCCTCATGGGTGTTTCCATACAGGCTCAGTCTAGCGATCCGATATAAAGGCGGGCTAAAGATCTTCACCAAGTGCGTCAAGGCTGTGTCAAGACGCACGCAATCTTGATGAGTTCTTGACACTATCGAGGCCCGTCTTGACTTCTTCTTGACGCGCCCTAAGGCGGCAGCTTTCCGGTGCGTTGCGGGCGGTCTTGATGGATCCTTGACGCGGATCAGGTTGTTTTTGTCCCTCCTTTGATATATTTCTTTCTAAACTGAAAGCAGAACGTATCCGCGCCGGTTGGAGGGTACGCCCATGGGCGACTTCAAATATGTGCTGCTGACGTTGGGGCTTTTCGCCGCGAGCTGGGGAATGATCCTCATGCTCGAGCGAGTGATGGAGGACAAGCAATGAACTGGCTCTATGTCATTACGGGCGGGCTGAGCAGCCTCAAAAAGGAGGGCGCCGGTTGGACGAAACGGCTCGCTCCAGCCTTGCCCTCAATGCCTACGACGAGGCGGAACGGATCAACCGCCTGGTCGGCAATCTATTGGATATGACGCGCCTGGAGGCCGGGGCACTGAAAGTGCGGCAAGAGCCGTCTGACGTTCAGGAGGTGATCGGCGCGGCCCTCGACCAGCTAGGAAGCCGGCTGAACGACCGGCAGGTCAACATCGCTGTCCCGGCGCATGCTCCGCTGGTCCCGATGGATTTCGTGCTGATTGCCCGCGTCCTGGTGAACCTGCTGGACAACGCGTTCAAGTATTCACCCCCAGCACGCCCATCGACCTCCGGGCGCACGTGGCCAGCGGCCATGTGGAGATTGAGGTGTCGGATCGCGGCCAGGGCGTCCCGAGCACGGACCTGGCGCGCATCTTTGATAAGTTCTATCGGGTACAGCAACGCGCGAATGTTGGCGGCACCGGGCTGGGTCTATCCATCTGCAAGGGCATCATCGAGGCGCACGGCGGGTTTATCGTGGCCGAGAATCGCCCGGACGGCGGAACGTGCATGACGTTCGCCCTTCCGATTGAAACGGAGAGCGCAGGCATGGGGCGGCGCGCATGAGCGACCTGGGCGCGCGCGTGCTCGTGGTCGACGACGAGCCGGCCATACGGCGCTTCCTGCGGACGACGCTGGCCGCGCATGGCTATACGGTGTTCGAGGCAGGCACCGGTAAGGAGGCGCTGGCAGAAGTCGTGATCAAACGCCCGGATTTGATCATCTTGGACCTGGGGCTGCCGGACATGGACGGGATCGAGGTGACCCGCGAGCTGCGTGAGTGGACCAAGCTGCCCATCATCATCCTCTCCGTGCGGAGCCAGGAAACCGATAAAGTGACGGCGCTCGATGCCGGCGCGGACGACTATCTCACCAAACCTTTTGGGAGCAGCGAACTGCTGGCCCGGATGCGGGCGGCGTTGCGGCGCTCGCAGCAAGTGTCCACCGACCCCATCTTTACCTTAGGCGATCTCACGGTGGATTTTTCGCGGCGGTCCGTCAGCGTGCGGGATACGCGCATCGCGCTTACCCCGACGGAGTACGATCTGCTGCGCGTGCTCATTGCCGAGGCCGGGAAGGTGATGACACACCGGCAGTTGCTGCGCGAGATCTGGGGCGAGGCGATCGAGCTCGATTCTCACCTGCTGCGGGTGAACATTAGCAACCTGAGGCGCAAGATCGAGCCCAACCCGGCCCGCCCGCAATACATCCTCACCGAGCCCGGGGTGGGTTACCGGCTCAAGACGGAGGATTGATCCGCATCCTGGCCCCGCCACAAAGAAAGCCGCCGATCTTATGATCGGCGGCTTTTTCTTTTGTCCGCCAACGGCTGGCGGCAACCCACCGAGATGCTTAGAACGCCACGGGCAGCGTGCTCAGCCCGCGCAGCAGGCCATGCGTTTCCCATTCGATCGTTTCCGCGGCCAGGCGCAGATTGGGCAGCCGGCGCAGCACCGTGCCGATGGCCAGGGGCGCTTCCAGCCGGGCCAGCGGAGCGCCCACGCAAAAGTGAATGCCGAAGGCAAACGACAGATGGCGGTTCGGCTGGCGCGTGATGTCGAAGTGTTCCGGGTTCGCGAAGACCTGGGGATCGCGGTTGGCGGCGCCCAACATCTGCAGCACATAGTCGCCCTTCCGCAACCGCGCACCGGCGTACTCGAAATCCGTGGTCGCGCGGCGGGGGTTGCGCTGGAGCGGGCTCTCGAAGCGCAGCATCTCCTCGACCGCCGTCGGCAGGAGGCTGGGGTCGGCCCGCAGCTGCTGCAATTGCTCCGGGTGGCGCAGGAGCGTGTACAGGCCGTTGGCGATCAGGTTGGTCGTCGTCTCGTGCCCGGCAATCAACAGGGTCACGCAAGTCGTCAAGAGCTCGGCGGGCGTCAGCCGGTCGCCCTCCATCTCGGCTTCAACCAGATGGCTCAAAAGGTCATCGCGCGGCTGCCGGCGGCGGTCGGCCAGCAGGTCCGACAGGAAGGCGCGCATGGCGAGCAGGTGCTCCTGGGATTGGGCCAGCACCTCCGGGGACACGAAGCCGGTCCCCTGGAAGGCCAGGATGCCGTCCGACCAGACCTGGAAGTCCGCGCGTGACTCCGGCGGGGCGCCGAGTATCTCGGCGATGACGATGGCGGGCAGCGGATAGGCCAGGTCGGCGACGATGTCCAGCGCGCCGCGCGCCTGAACCGCATCCAGCATTTCATTGATAAGGGCCTGGATGCGCGGCCGCAGCTGCTCCACCGTGCGCGGGGTAAAGGCCTTGTTGACCAGCGCTCGCAACCGCGTATGATTGGGCGGGTCGGCGTTGATCAGCCCCCCCGTGAAATGATTCTCGAAGGGTCTGAAGTGTTCCCGCAGGCCGGGGGGCAGGCGGTCGAGCACGGCCAAGACCCGCCCCTGGCTGGAGAAGTGCGGGGTGTCGAGCATGGTAGCCAAGACGTCGTCGTAGCGCGGGATCAGCCACCCGCCCAGCGCTTCACTCCAGGCCGCGCGTGAGTGGGCGCTCAACTGTTGATAGACGGGGTAGGGGTCTTGATAGAAGGCCGGTGTGACAAGCTGAGCGTCGAGCTCGGGTGGGACGGTGGCAGTCATGTCGGAGCAGAGCCTTTCGCTGTGGTCGATAAACCCAACAACCGTTCCAGGCTGTCCGGGTCTATCAGGGAGAGACTGGCTTTGGAGACGCCCTCGGCGCGCAGCGGCGCGGTGTCAGGCGTCCCTCCAGCCATGGGTTGGCGTGCGCCCTAGTATACGTCGATCTGCCGCCGCTCACGCGCTGTTCATGGTACGATGCAATCCATAGACAGCGGACGTTCTACCCAATCGCCGGATGGTTAGCAGAGGGCCTGTGACGCCGGCTTTCGTCGTGGGCATTGACCTCGGCACGTCGAGCTGCAAGGTCGGGGTCTTCGACCCGCAGGGCGAGCAGCACGGCTTCGGCCAGGCCGCGTATGCCATTGTCCGCGGGCCGGATGGTCAGGCCGAGCAGAACGCTGAGGATTGGTGGCAAGGGGTGTGCCAGGCGCTTGATCAGGCGCTGCAGGGTGGGCAGGTGCCGGCCGCCAGTGTGGCCGCCGTGGGGTTGAGCGGCCAGGTCGGCACGCACCTGCTGCTCGATCGGGAGGGCCAACCCGTGCGGCCAGCCCTTTCGTGGCAGGATACGCGCTCTGCTTCGGAAGCCACGGCGCTGCTCCAGCGCCTCGGCCGTGAGCGGCTGGCGTTGGCGCTGGGGATCGACTTGCCGCCTGGTCCGGCCTGGCCGCTCCCACGGCTGCTCTGGTTGCAGCGGCACGAGCCGCGCCATCTGGCACAAACGTGGCGGATGCTCCAGGTGAAAGACTTTGTGGCTTACCGCCTGACGGGCGAGCTAGCCACGGACGCCTCCAGTTGGCGGGGCCTGGTGTGCCTGCCCGGTTCTGAAATCGCCACAGCCCTGCTGCAAGAGCTCGCTCTGCCGGTCGATCTGCTGGCGCCGCGCCACCCACCGTCGGCGATCGTGGGCCGTGTGACGCGGGCGGCGGCCGAGGCGTGCGGCCTGGCCGCCGGCACGCCGGTGGTGACCGGCTGGAATGACCTGAATTGCGGTCTGCTGGGCACGGGTGTGGTCCGGCCCGGCATGGGGTTCGACATCGGCGGCACGACGGAGCATCTGGGCGTGGCCCTCTCCGCCGCGGCGCCTTTGCAGCCGGCCACTAATTTGATGGTCGCCCCCTATCTCAGCGAAGACCAAACGGGCGCGACGCGGGTCTGTTATGGAGTGACCTCGGCCGGTGGAGGTGCGCTGGATTGGTACGCCAATCAGTTTGTGCCTGATCTGCTCCAGTCGCAGGGGCTGCCGCTGCCGCCCGACTCGGCGGCACGCCTGGAAGCGATTGCCGCCGGCGTCCCGCCGGGCGCCGCCGGCCTGATCTTCCTGCCGTATCTCAACGGTGAACGGGCGCCGATCTGGGACGCGTCCGCGCGGGGGGTGTTCTTCGGCCTCAGCAGCCGCCATCGGCATGGCCATTTCGTGCGCGCGATCCTGGAGGGCGTTGCCTTCAGCCTGCGCCAGGTCTTACAGGTGGTGGAGACGACGGTGGGCGCGCCCATCGAGCGGGTCCATGCCTCGGGGGGACCCACCCGCCTCGGGCTGTGGAACCAAATCAAAGCCAATGTGCTCGGCCGCCCACTCGTGATACCGAAGGAGACCCACGCCGCTTGCCTGGGCGCCGCCATGTTGGCCGCCATAGGCCTCGGCTGGCAGGCCGGCGCGGTGCAGGCCGCCGCCGCCATGGTCCACAGCGCCCAGCACGTGGAACCCGAGACCCGCTATGCGGCGCGCTATGACGCGCTCTTCTCCGTGTATACCAGCCTCTATCCGCAATTGCGCACCGCTTACGCGCAGCTGGCGGCCATCAACGCCACCAAGGAATTTAGCGAATGAACCAAACCGAACAGGCGCCGGTGCTCATCATCGGCGCCGGCAAGATTGCCCGCGGGTACATCGGCCATCTCGTGGCACTTTCACAAACGCCCATCTGCTTTGTGGATGTGAATGAACAATTGGTGCGCCTCATCAACGAACGCGGCCGCTATACCGTGCACATCTTGGGCAATCCCGACAAGTCTATGTCGGTGACCAACATGACGGCCCTGCACAGCGAGGACCCCCGGGTGGCGGAGGTGCTGGCCGAGGCGGCGCTGGCCTTTGTCTCGGTCGGTGGGCCAAACCTGCCGGCCGTGGCGGCCACGCTGGCCGCGGGCATCCGTGCGCGCCGCGCCGCCGGGGGCAGGGCGCTCAATGTCATCTGCTGCGAGAACTGGCACCGGCCGGCCGAGCTATTGCGGCAGCAGTTGGCCGACCGGCTGGCGAGTGACGATCGCGCCTATCTGGCATCCCACGTGGGGATTGCCGAAGCCACCGTGCTGCGTTCGTGCATTGAACCGACGGAGGCCCAGCGCGCCGCCGACCCGCTGGCCGTCCAGGCGCAGGACTATTGGGAACTGCAGCTCGATGCCGCCGCCCTGGTGGAGGCCTTGCCGCCGATCGCGGGCCTGAAGCCGCTGGAAAAATTTCACGCGGCGCTAGAGCGCAAGCTCTTTACGTATAATGCCGGCAACGCCGCCATCGGCTACCTGGGGGCGCAGCGCGGCCACCACTTCCTCTATGAGGCGGCGAATGACCCGATGATTTTGGAGGTCGCCCAGGGGGTGTACCAGGAGTCGGGCGCGGCCATCTGTGCCCGGCATGGCTACTCCGCGGAAGAACAGGCGGCTTACGCGCAGCAGTCGCTGCGCAAGTACCAGGACTCCCGGATCGCCGACCCGGTGGAACGGCAGGTGCGCGACCCCCTGCGCAAGCTTGGCCGGCACGACCGGCTGGTGGGCCCGGCCTGCCTGGCGCTGGAGTATGGCATTCGGCCCTACCAGTTAGCCTTGGCCATTGCGGCTGCCCTTCGGTATTCGTATCCGCAGGATCCCTCGGCGCTGAAGCTGCAGCAGATGATCGCGGAAGATGGGTTAGACAGCGTATTGGAGCGGGTTTGCGGCATCGAGCCTGACGGCGTCTTGGCGCGGCTGGTCAAGGAGCGGCTGCCCGAGGTGGCGGCCTTTGCCCAACACTAGAAACAGTTCCTGTTTACGCATAGCGGGTTGGTCAGCCTGGCTGACCAACCCGCTGTTTGTTTTCGGCCGTTACAGTGGAGGCTATGGCGGCTAAGCACTAACCCCAGACTAATGGAAACGCATCACCCTTTAGAGGCGCACCATCCTGAACGCTGATGAAGGGTTTCATGAGATGGTTGCCACTGGCGGCATAAGCTGTCTTTTCGGTCATGAAATGAATCCCTATCGCTCGGCGTGGGCGGTTGCTGTGGTTCGGGCCTGAGCCATGCCAGGTTAATGGATGGTGGAAGTGAACCTGACCTTGCTTACCCGGGCACATCATAAAGTGAAGCGCATGACCTTCGAAGGTTTCGGGCAAATGGCTGCCAGCGGGCAGGTCAGCGATCTGCGCTTGCCGATTGCCCCACTTGTGCGAGCCAGGCACCATATACATACAGCCGTTATCCGCTTCGGCATCATCCAAAGCAACCCAGGCCGTGATTTGCGCATCCTTGGGTTCAAGGGTCGGCCATAAAGGTGAGTCTTGGTGCCAGTGAAGCCGCCCTCCCAGCGCCTTGGGCTTGTACTGGATTTGGTCATGCCAGAGGCGCAATTCTTTGGCGCCGCTAAGCTGCGCGGCCATGGCAACGATTTGTCGATGGGTCACCAGCGCTTTGAAAGCCGGACTGGCCTCCCAAATATTTACGATTTGCCAGATGGGATGGTCAGCCTCACCTGACAGGTTGGCGAGACTGACCGGTTGGGGAACGGCTGCGTTAGCGCGATCGGCAATCACGCGCAGCACTTCTTGCTGCAAAGTTTCAACGGCGGGGTCATCTAAAACCGGACCCCCATTGACAAAGCCGCTGCGTGCATACTGCTCAAGCTGTTCAGT
>CAYUYN010000015.1:0-18602 GCA_964449185.1 uncultured Anaerolineales bacterium
GTGGGGGTGGCCGTCGCGCCGCTGGTGCGCCAGGCCATCGCCCCCACCCCGACGGCGGCGGCCATCAGCAGCCAGCCGCGTTGGCAAGGCCGGGCCGCCATGCCCACCGCGCGCAGCCGGCTGGCGGCGACCACTTATGAGAACCAGGTGTATGCCATCGCCGGCGAGACCGGCGCGGGCGTGACCGGCATCACCGAGCGCTATGACCCGCTGGCAGATGCCTGGTCCACGCTGGCCGCCAAGCCGGTGGCCGTGGCGGATGTGGGCGCGGCGGTGTTGGGCGGATTGATTTACGTGCCGGGCGGGCGGCTGGCCTCGGGCGAGGTGACCGAGGCCGTGGAAGTGTACGATCCCGCCGCCGATGAATGGGCGGTGCGGGCGCCCCTGCCGGTGGCGTTGAGCGGCTATGCGCTGGCCTCGTTTGAAGGTCGGCTGTATCTGTTTGGCGGGTGGAATGGGACCGCCTTCGTGGCCAGCGTCTATGAGTATGACCCGGCCACGGACGAATGGATCGAGCGCACGCGCATGCCGACCGCGCGCGGGTTTGCGGCAGCCTCAGCGTCGGGCGGCAAGATCTACGTCATGGGCGGCACCGACGGCAAGGGGCCGCAGCGGGTCACGGAGGCGTATGTGCCCGCGCGGGACTCGGAAGTGGCCAACCCGTGGGAGACGTTGGCGCCGGCGCCGGCCAGCTACAGCGTGTTGGGCGCCGCCACCATTGCCGAGACCTTGTATGTGGTTGGGCGCGAAGACGCGGCCGGGGGCTTTTCGGCCTGGGAGTTTCGCCCCGAGCGCGACCAGTGGCAGCCGCTTGAGATGGCCCCCGGCTTTGCGCCGGAGTGGATGAGCGTGGTGGCCTTGCAGACCCACATCTACGTGCTGGGCGGGGCGCAGACCGAGGGCGCGGGCGGGCAACTGGTGGCCTACCAGGCGCTGTACACGAACCTGATCCCAGTGGTGACCGGCGGCGAGGGCGGCGAGTGAGACATTACAAATCAAAGCGGGGCGTCCGATGGACGCCCCCTTTTGATGCGCATGGTTCGGCTTCAGCCTGGTACCAGCGGCCTAAGAATTCAAAAAGTCGTCCAGCGCCTGCTTGCTGATGCGATAATGCGAGCCGATCTTCTTGGCCTTGAGCGAGCCGTCGGTGACCATGGCCATCACGTCTTCTTCAGCCACGCGCAGGTAAGTGGCGGCCTCGGCGGGCGACATGATGGACGGGGCGGCGGGCGCGGCGGGGCCGCCACCCTGGGGCGGCTGGGGTTGGCCGCCCTGCATGTTGTTCATCATCCCGCCCTGCAAGGCCTGGCCCATGAGGTTGCCAATTCCAATACCCGCGCCGATGCCGGCCGTCAGCCCGGCGCCGCCGGAGGGGTTGCGGGCCGCGTCGCGCATGGCGTCGGCCGCCTGGAGCTGGGTGTAGGTGGCCATGTCGAGCATGCCCATGGCGCGCAGCTCTTCGGCCGACTTCTCCGAGGGCTTGATGCTCTCGATGCCGAAGGTCTTGAGCGTGACGCCCAGCATCTTGAAGTCTTCCTGGGCCTTGGCGCGGATGCCGGCCTGGATCTCTTCGGTGAGGCCGATGATGTCGAGCACCGACTTGGCGCCCTTGGTGCCCAGCTCACCCAGCATGTCGGCCAGCTTCGACAGCAGGATGGTGCGGAAGCGGCCCTGGATTTCGCTCAGGTTGTAGACACCCTGGGCGCCGACAAGCTGCGTCACGAACTGCTGCGGGTTGCTGACGAAGAACGAATAGTTGCCGAAGGCCTGCAGCAGCGCCACGCCCAGGCCCATGCCGGCATTGCGCACGATGATGGGCTGCGGGGTGCCCCACTTGACATCGGGGAACTCGCGCACGTTGACAAAGAAGACCTCGGCCGGGAACGGCGTGCGGCCGTCGAACAGCTTGCCCACAAAATCGATGACCAGCGGGATATTGCCGGTGGTGATGGTGTGGCGGCCGGGCCCAAAGGAATCCAGCGCGCGCCCTTCGCGGTAGAACACCGCCACCTGGCCTTCGCGGACAATGACCTGAGAACCAATGCGGAACGTGCCGGGGCCGCTCTCGGGGAAGCGGTGCACCAGCTCATTGCGCATCGGATCCGGATACTCTATGACGTCAAATACTCGGGCCATGTTTATTCTCCTAAGCGTTAGAGCGGGTTCCGGTTGCATCTACGGCGCGCGCCGGTAGTCCCGCTGTAGGGGCGTTCAATCCCGCACCCGCGGTGCCCCGGTGAGCGGCACGCAAGCGTGCTTACCGCTCACCGGGATGATGGGCAGGTGTGAACGCCCCTACAGCGCCATACACGCGAGCGGAACCCGCGTTAGGTGGCGGCGGTTGGCCGGCGCGGTTAGCTGGTGAGGACCTCTTTGCGGCGCTCAAAGGTGGTGTTGATGTCGGTGATGACGCGGGACAAGTGCCGCAGCGCGGCCGGCAGGCCTTCCGCGCCGATGGAGGTCTCCACATTGTCCACGGCCGCGGCCACCTGGGCCACGTTCTCGAGCAGGGCCACGTCAAACTGGTACAACTTGGCTAGCTCGGCCTCGTTAATCTTGACGGCGTCAAACAGGCCGGCATAGCCGCGCGCGGCGGTGCCGACCGTGTCGATGAACCGCTGGAGGCGGTTGGCGGCATCCTGCAAGTCGTCCACGTGCTCGATGCCGCCGCTGCTGATGAGCTGGACCTGCAGGTTGCCCACCCGTCCGAGCTGCTCGCTGTAGCGGTTGGCGATGGTGTCGCGCAGCATCTTGTCGGCCTCGCGGCGCGTCTCGCGGTCCACGTAGCCGCTAAAGCCCGGGATCATATTCGCGATCTTGCCAAACAAGCCCTGCGAGCCCTTCAGTTTGTCATACAGGTCAGCCATGCGGAATTCTCCTTGGTTCGCACCCGGGATCCAGGCCCCTAGCCTAGTCCAGGAAGTACTCGGTGCCGCAGTAAGGGCAGCGCACGACACCCTTGCCGGCCAATTTTACCTCGCCGCCGCATTTCTTGCAGTGCGTCATGTTGCGCAACTGCGAGGCCTGCGCGGAATACAGCACGCCGTCTTCCCAGTTGATGTAGCCGGTGAAGACGCCCAGGCCCACCAGCCGGTAGACCCAGTTCTTCACCTCGTCGCGAGGCATCTGCAGCTCCACGGCCGCGTCGCTGATGGGCAACTCGCCGCGCGTGGTGACCATGTCCAGCAGGCGGCGCTGCTTCTGCGCGACCACATCGCTTTTGGCCTCTTGCCCGCCACGCGCTAACATGTATACGCCGCCGCCGGCCAAAGGTAGCACAAGCACCGCCGCCAGGGCCAGCCCCAAGAAGAGGGCGACCACGTCCAGGTCGCCGACGAAGAAGCGCGGCAGCATGACCGCGCTGCCGATGAGGCAGGCCAGCAGCGCGGCTCCCAGCAGTAAGACTCCGACTAAACGTCCACCAGTCATAGGCCGTGTTGTCCTTATCTGAACCCGCGCCCGCCGCCGCCACTGCCGCCCGACGAGCGGAAACCGCCGCCGCCGCTACTACGGCCGGAGAAGCTGCCGCCGCTGCGGCCCGAGTAGCTGCGTCCGCCGCTGCTGCCGGAGGACGAGGGCGGCGTGGAGGTGAGGGTACGCGCGGCCGAGTTGAGCATGTTGTTCAGGCCGTCGCTCATGCCCTGGAGCCCGCCCGACAGGCTGTCGCTCATCTGCTGCAGGTTCGGCACCTCTGGCGCGCCGAGGCCGCCAGCGCCTGACGGCCCGGCGGTGGGTAAAGTGCTTTGGGTGCTTTGGCCGGCGCGCGGCAGCCCGCCAATGCCGCCCATATAGGGCCGGCCAGCGGGATAGTACCAGCCGGGGATGGGCGTGGCCGGGATCTGCTTGAAGCGGTTGATCCAACTCCGCTCCAGGCCAAAGGCTATGGCGAAGGGCAGATACTTCTCGAACTGGTCGGTGACCGTCTTGGGGTCGGCGTATTTTTCTAAGTTCGTCAGATAGGTCTTGAAGGCGCGGCTGAGCGCGGCGGCTTCGACGCCCTTGCGCGTCTTGGCGGGCATGTGCCGGCCCATGAACAGCAGGACGATAGACACCACGGCCAGGGCCATCACCGGGCACAAGACGGTCGCCGTGAGATCGGCAAAGAACGCCATGGCACCGCAGCCCGCCAGGAACGTGACCAGGATGCCGACCCAACCCAGGCAGCCGTAGCTGCTGCGCACGGCCTCGGGGCTGGCGGTGAAATAGCCGCCGGTCACGGCCGTGTCGTAAAGGGCCTTCTGCAACGTGGGGATGTTGGCGTAGAAACTCTGGTTGAGGTCGCGCATGCCGACGGTTTCGCGGCCGCCCTTGAACAAGGCCGCGTACAGGCGCGTCTCGAGGTCGTTGAGCCCGCCGGTTTTGCCCGTCTTGCGGAACGTGTACTGCTTGGAGACAAGCCGGTTCGCGCTGTCTTCGCCGGACTCCTCGATGACGAGATAACCACGCCGCCCCAGGTCCATGACCGTCGCGATGATGTCCTGGACGTCAGCCCGTTCGTCGACCAGGGTGCCGGCAATGCCGGGCGTGAGATCGGACGGCGGGGCCGTGATGTACTCCGGCACCGCGTCGATGCTGGGGTCGCGCCCGCGCAGGTACCAGAGCACATACAGCAGCACCGGCCCGCCCGCCAGGATCAGCAGGCCCAGCGCCAACAGGCCGACGTCGAGCCAGGGTTTGACCGTATTCTCAAACAGCATGCGAGCGTCGAAAGCCGCCTGCCAACTGGGGGGGCCACCGCCGACCGTGTCGGGCGGGAACTGCGTCCAAAGGGAGACCCCCTGCGACGGCTGGAGGGGCGCCTGGGCCACGTAGGTGGCCGTCGCCTTATCGTCGGAGAGCGCCAGCTCCATCGCTACGCCCTGGAACTCGGGCGGACCGAGGTAGCCGAAGTCAGTGATGGACACGCCGGCGGGCATGTGCACCACCACGGTCGACTCCCGAATCTCAAAGCTGTGCAGGTCGGGCGAGATGGCGTGCCACTGGAACTCGTTGCCTTCGGGGTAGCGGCGGATGGCGCCCTTGACCCGGTATGAGATTTCGAAGGTACGGGTCTCGTTGCGGGTGCGGCCCATGTCCCATACCACTTCGAGGTTGCCGTTCTCGAGCTGGCCTACGGCATACTCGCCTTCGTCGACGAAGCTGGTCGACGAAACGAGGTCGTAGGTCCGGCCGTTCTCGCTGACCGTTACGTCGGTGATGCCGTCGGTGTTGGTCGTGTCGAGCTCGGCAAAGCCTTCGGTAAACACGCCGCTGGTGAAGTTGATGACCTGGGTTTCCCGGACCAGCAGGGCGCCGTTCTCCTGCTCCACCGTGAGGTCGACATCGAAGCGCTCCCAGTACAGGCTCTGGGATTGCGCCAGGGCCAGCGAGGGGCCCAGCAGGCTGAGCAGCAGAGCGGCCAGCAGGGTGACAAACGTGGTTCGTCTAAGTCGCATTGGCAAGTTTCTCCCTATCCACCACGATTATAGTCGGCCAGAAGCAAAAGACCAAGATTCTCGGCTGACGGGGGGAACGAAGGCTGAAGGACCTGCACCTGCGGTGTAGGCAGGTGTGAAGGCTGAATAACAGCAGCCTGCGTGTAATTCGTGAAATTCGTGGCTGAGGTTTTCCTCTGCCCACTGTCCACTGCCCACTGCCCATACGGTATAATCGAGCCGTGACGGGCGGCAGACAGACGCGACGGCGCTTTCTGAAAACCCTGGCCGTGCTGGCCTCGGTGGGCCTGGCGCCCCCCACCCCGCCCGTGCCCACGCCGGCCACGGACGAGGCACGCGAGTACTTCGTGGCCAACGCCGACTACCACGAGCTGCCACCGGAGTGCTTCGCTCCAAATCTGATCCGGCCGCTGGAGATCATCCTGCACTGGGACGGCAACCGCCACGGGCGCGACCTGTGGGTGACGCCGGTGACGTTTGAGACACTCCAACTGCTCCAGCAATCGTCCCACTTCGCGGTGGACTACAAGCGGGTCTGGCAGATGCTGCCGATGTACGGCACCGTGGTCCAGGAGTCGCACGGGGCGCAGGGGTACAATTGGGAGGCCATCAACGTGGAGATGGCCGGCACGGAGTTCGACCTGCCCGACAACTTTCCGCCCGAGAGCGAGATCGCGCTCACGGTCGGGCTGGTCTCACAATTGATGGATTTCTATCAGATCGCGTGCGAGCACGTCGCGGGCCACTATGAGCGCGACCCGCGCGGCGACAAACGCGACCCCGGCCGGCGGTTTATGGCCGCGTTTCGCGAGAGGTTGGCGGCTTACCGGGGCCGGCTCACGCCGCTCAAGCAGCAGTTGTTCGCCACACCGTAACCCCCGCCGCGCCCGGGCGAGCCCGGACACCGGCTGGCTACCCAAGGAGCCTGACCCATGACTTCCACAACCGTTGACAAGAACGAGACCGTGCAAGGCTTGCTGCGCGCGGTCGACCAGGCACTGTCGGTGACGCCTGGCGGCAAGGTGCGCGTGCAGGATGAAGCCAAGCTGCGCGACAACATCCGGTCGCTGGCCGAGAAGTCGGCGTTTGGCAGCGACGCCGAGCAGGCCGCCGCCCGCTGGCTGGTGTGGGAGAGCGCGGCGGCATTGGGAATCCTGCCGGCCTCCATTCAGGGCCTGTACGCCGCCCGCGGCCGCGGCGAGACCCCGGTGAACTTTACCGTGCCCGCCATGAACCTGCGCGCCATGACGTTCGAATCGGCCCGCGCTGTCTTCCGCGCGGCCCAGGCGCTCGAGGCCGGCGCCTTCATCTTTGAGATCGCCCGGTCCGAGATGACTTACACCTACCAGCGCCCCACCGAATACGTTACGTCGGTGCTGGCCGCCGCCATCAAGGAAGGCCACCGCGGCCCGGTCTTCATCCAAGGCGATCACTTCCAGGTGAACCTGAAGAAGTACAAGGTCAACCCGGAGGCGGAGGTCAACGCCGTCAAGGAACTGGCGATGGAGGCCGTGGCCGCCGGCTTTTACAACATCGACGTGGACACCAGCACCCTGGTGGACCTGGAGCTGCCCACCATCCCGGAGCAGCAGAGCGAGAATGCCGCCCGCTGCGCCGAGCTGACCGCCTTCATCCGCGGCCTCGAGCCCAAGGGCGTCACCATTTCGGTGGGCGGCGAGATTGGCGAGGTAGGCTCGCGCAATTCCACCGAGGTGGAGCTGCGCGCCTTTATGGACAGCTACAACGCCGCGCTGCTGGAGCAGACGGTCAATGGCCGGCGCAGCCGCAGCATCGTGGGTCTGAGCAAGATCTCTATCCAGACGGGCACTTCCCACGGCGGCGTGGTGCTGCCCGACGGCACCATGGCCGAGGTGGCGGTGGATTTTGACGTGCTCAAGCGCCTGTCGCAGGTGGCGCGCAAGGAGTACAACATGTCCGGCGCGGTACAGCACGGCGCCTCCACCCTGCCCGAGGCGGCCTTCAGCAAATTTGCCGAGAGCGAAGCGTGCGAGGTACACTTGGCGACCAATTTCATGAACATGCTCTTCACCCGGATGCCCGCCGCGCTGAAGGATGAGGTCTACGCCTGGCTGCGCACAAACCAGGCCGGCGAACGCAAGGCCAAAGACACCGACGAGCAGTTTTACTACAAGACGCGCAAGCAGGCCGTAGGCCCGTTCAAGGAGCAGGTGTGGAGCCTGCCCGAGGACCAGCGCGAGGCCATTGGCGCCGCCTGGGAGAAGCAGTTCAAGTTCCTGTTTACCCAGCTCAACATCACCAACACCTACCAATTGGCGCAGAAGACCGTGGAGCCGGTGGCCATCCACAAGACCCTGGCCGACTATGGCATGGTCGATAAGGAAGCCGAAGACGTGAGCGGCTTGTCGGACTGACATGACGGCTCCGACCTTGAGTTCGGTCGAAACCATTCTCCTGGCCGGCGGGGTGCTGCTGGTGTGCGGCGCACCCACGCTGGGCGTGGCGGCGCTGGTGAGGCTGCGCGGCGGCAAGGAACGCTGATGCCGGCAGCCGACCAGGGGGTGGGCGTCTCAGCCCACCGCTACCAGCTTATCCCGCGCGTGCTGTGCTTTGTCCGGGCGGGCGAGGAGGTGCTGCTGCTGAAGGGCGCACCCGATAAGAAGATTTGGGCCGGCAAGTACAACGGCCTGGGCGGGCACATCGAGCGCGGCGAGACCGTGCTGGCGGCGGCCCGCCGCGAGATATTGGAGGAGGCCGGCTTAGCGGTGGATGACCTGCGGCTGCGCGGTGTGGTCACCATCGACACCGGCGAGGCGGCCGGCATTGGACTGTTTGTGCTCACGGCCACGGCCCAAACACGAGCGCTGGCGCCCTCGGCCGAGGGCGCGCTGGAGTGGGTGCCCTTCCAGCGCGTGCCGGCGCTGGACACGGTGCCGGACGTCCCGCTGCTGCTGGCCTACCTGGGCCGCCAGGCGGCAGAGGCCCCACCCTTCTGCGCGCGGTACTGGTATGACGAGGGCGGCCAGCTCAGCGTGGAGTTTGAGAACGCCGCGGCGCTGGCTTAACGAGGGCGCTGCTGCGCCAGCAGAGGAATTTAGAGGGTCCGCGGCCGCCGGGCCAAGCCCGGCGGCCGCGGACCCTCTTCTTACCCAGTCGCCACAATATGCCCAAACGATTACAGTCAACTTCGTGCGCATTGCATGATGACGTGCCCTGGCGAACGTGATATTTTTCACATCGATGAATACGATCAATGCGTTTGTCACGAAGCGTGCTCCGCGTCGTCCGAAGCCTTACGGGGCCTTCGGTGATTTGTGCTTGGAAACGCGGAACGACTAGAACCACACGCATTCAAGCTGCAAGCCGAGGGCCTCTCATAGAGAGGCCTTTTTGTTTGCCTTTTTGCCTTAAGGAGGCAATTGAACATGAACGCTCTTTGTCCTGAATGCGAAGGCAGCCTGCTGCTCTCGGGCGTTATCACCGGCGAGATCGTCGTGTGCCCGGACTGCGGGGCCGACCTCGAAGTGACCGCGGTGGCGCCCAGCCTGGCGCTGGCCCTGGCGCCCGAGGAAGCCGAAGACTGGGGCGAGTAGGTGAAGATCGCCGTCCTGCTGTCACGCGTGCGCGTGGAGGAAAAGTGGCTCTTCGAGGCGCTGGATCGGCGCGGCGTGAGCTACGACCGGATTGACGACCGCGAGGCGGTCTTCAACCTTGCAGATCCGGGTCCCTGGCAGCAGTACGCGGTGGTGCTGGAGCGCTGCCTGTCTTACGGGCGCGGGCTCTATGCCACCCAGGTGCTCAACCGGTGGGGCATCCCCACCGTCAACAGCGCCGCCGTGTCGGCCACCTGCGGCGACAAGCTGGTGACCTCGGCGGTGCTGCAGGCCGCCGGCGTGCCCCAGCCCGAGGCCCGGCTGGCCTTTACCCCAGAGGCGGCCCTGCAGATTATTGAAGAGATGGGCTACCCGGTGGTGCTGAAGCCCGTGGTGGGTTCGTGGGGGCGCCTGGTGTCGAAAGCCAACGACCGTCAATCGGCGGAGGCCATCCTCGAGCATCGGGAAGTGTTAGGCACCTACCAGCAC
The DNA here is from genome assembly GCA_964449185.1 of uncultured Anaerolineales bacterium. GTDB lineage: Bacteria > Chloroflexota > Anaerolineae > Anaerolineales > UBA6663 > CAYUYN01. Next base: position 9,497 of record CAYUYN010000015.1, read on the forward strand.
CAAATCTACTATATCCAGCAGTACATCGAAAAGCCCGGGCGTGACATCCGGGCTTTCGTTGTGGGAGACGAGACCGTGGCGGCCATTTACCGCAATTCGCCGCACTGGATCACCAACACCGCGCGCGGCGCCTCCGCCGAAAACTGCCCCGTCACCCCCGAGCTGAACGCGCTGTGCCTGGCGGCCGCCCGAGCCGTGGGCGGCGGCGTGCTGGCGCTGGACGTGATGGAAGACACCCGGCGCGGGCTGCTCATCAACGAAATCAACCACACCATGGAATTCCACTCGTCCGTGCCCGCCACGGGCATCGACATCCCCGGCAAGATCGTGGCGTATACGTTGGCGCTAGGCGCCAACAGCCATTGGCAAAGCGCCAACGGCCACGCCGCGGCGGAGGCCAGCCGATGACCGTGCGGGTCTCCATTGTCGGCGCTTCGGGTTACACCGGCGGCGAGCTGCTGCGGCTGCTGCTTTTTCACCCGGGCGTGACCATTGGCCAGGTGACGTCCGAAAGCCACGCCGGCGAGTTCATCTACCAGCAGCACCCCAACCTGCGCAAGCGCACCCCGCTGCAGTTTGTCAGCCGGTCGGCGCTCCAGCCCTGCGACGTGCTCTTCCTGGCCCTGCCCCACGGCGAGGCACAAAAACACATCGACCACTACCTCACGCTGGCGCCGCGCCTCGTGGACCTGTCGGCCGACTTCCGCCTGCGCGACCCGGCTCTGTACCGGCGCTGGTACGGGGAAGAGCACAGCGCCCCGCAGCACCTGGGCCGCTTTACCTATGGCCTGCCCGAGCTCCAGCGCAGCGCCATGCAAAGCGCCAGCTACATCAGCGGCGTGGGCTGCAACGCCACCGCCTCCATCCTGGCCCTGCTGCCCCTGGTGCGCGCCGATTTGCTGGCGCCCGACTGCCCGGTGATTGTGGATGTGAAGACCGGTTCGTCGGAGGGCGGCGCCAGCGTCAACCCCGGCTCGCATCACCCCGAGAAGAGCCATTCGGTGCGGACTTATGCCGCCACGGGCCACCGGCACACAGCCGAGGTCATTCAGGAGCTGGGTCTGACGAATGTCCACCTGACCATGACGGCCGTGGACCTGGTGCGCGGGGTGCTGGCGGCGGCGCATGCCTTCGTCCGCCCGGGCACGACCGAAAAGGACCTGTGGAAGGCTTACCGCGCGGCCTACAACAACGAGCCCTTCGTGCGCATCGTCAAGGACCGCAGCGGGCTGCACCGCGTGCCGGACCCCAAGATCCTGGCCGGCTCAAATTATGCCGACGTGGGCTTCGACCTGGACCCCGAAAGCGGCCGGGTGGTGTCCATGGCGGCCATCGACAACCTGATGAAGGGCGCCGCCGGCAGCGCCGTGCAGGCGATGAACGTCATGTGCGGGTTTGAGGAAACGCAGGGGTTGGAGTTTCCGGGGCTGCACCCGGTGTGAAAACCGACGGTCAGTGGTCAGTGGTCAGTAAAACCAGTTGTGCGCGTGGCCGTAGTGGCGACTTCAGTCGTACCCTCTTGTAACACCAGCGAGCAGCGACTGAACTCACTACTCTGGCCTGCGTTGGCGGAGGTGGTTTTTCAGTCTGCCCGCCGCATTGGCAATAGAGGGTTCGACTGAAGTCGTCACTACGGCTTCCAAACACATAACGGAATACGGAATACGCCGTCGTTTGTTGTCAGCTCTAAGAGGTAACATGCTTGTCGTAAAAATCGGTGGCACGAGTGGTGTCAACTTTGACAGCGTTCTCCAGGACGTGGCGGCGCACGTGGCGGCCGGGCACAAGCTGGCGGTGGTGCACGGCGGCTCGGGCGAGACCAATGCCATTTCCGAGCAGTTGGGGCACCCGCCGCGCTTCGTCACCTCGCCCTCGGGCTTTACCTCGCGCTACACCGACCGGGCCACGCTCGAAATCTTTGCGATGGTGACCACCGGCAAGATCAACACGCTAATCGTGGAGCGGCTGCAGAAGTTGGGCGTGAACGCGCTGGGCCTGTCGGGCGTGGACGGGCGGCTGATGGTGGCGCGGCGCAAAGAGGCCATCCGCATCATCGACCCGGACAGCGGCAAGCAGCGCATGCTGCGCGATGACTACACCGGCAAGATCGAGACGGTCAACGCGGGGCTGCTCAACCTGCTGCTGGACAGCGGCTACACCCCGGTAGTGGCGCCCCTGGCCCTTTCGCACGAGGGCGATGCCCTGAATGTCGACGCCGACCGCGCCGCGGCCATGGTGGCCGGCGCCCTCGCGGCCGACCAGTTGATCATCCTCTCCAACGTGCCGGGGCTGCTGCGCCAGTTTCCGGACGAGAGCACGCTGATCGCGCACATCGCCAAGGAACGGGTCGAACAGTCGCTTGAATTTGCCGAGGGGCGCATGAAGAAGAAAGTCCTGGGCGCCAGCGAGGCCTTGAACCTGGGGGTGCGGCGGGTCGTCTTCGCCGACGGCCGGATTGAGGGCGCGGTGGCGGGGGCGCTGGCGGGAAGAGGCACGGTGATTTCGTAATGACCATTCAAGAACTAGAATCCCTCCATACCTCTGGCCTCTACGCCAAGCGCCCCATCGCCATCGTGCGCGGCGAGGGCGCGCGGCTGTGGGACAGCGACGGCAATGAGTACATCGACTGCGTGGGCGGCCAGGGCGCGGCGAATTTGGGCCATGCCAACCCGGCGGTGGCCGAGGCCATTGCCGCACAGGCCCGTACGCTCATTAGCTGCCCCGAAATGTTCTATAACGACCGCCGGGCCGAATACCTGGCCCGCCTGACGGCCGTGGCGCCGGCCGGGCTGCAGCGGGTGTTCCTGTGCAACTCGGGCACCGAGGCCATTGAAGCGGCGCTGAAATTTGCGCGCGCCACCACCGGCCGCAAGGAGTTCGTGGCCACCATGCGCGGCTTCCACGGCCGTACCATGGGGGCGCTCTCGGCCACCTGGGAGAAGAAGTACCGCGAGCCGTTCGAGCCGCTGGTGCCGGGCTACTGCCACGTGGCCTACAACGACCTGCCCGCGCTGGAGGCCGCCGTTACCGACCAAACGGCGGCGGTGATCCTGGAAGTGGTCCAGGGCGAAGGCGGTGTCCGCCCGGGCACGGCCGAGTTCCTGCGCGGCGCCCAACAGCTTTGCCGCGAACGCGGCGCCCTGCTGATCGTGGACGAGGTGCAGACCGGCTTTGCCCGCACTGGCGCGCTGTTCGCCAGCGAGCATCACGGCCTGAGCCCCGACCTCATGTGCCTGGCCAAGTCCATGGCGGGCGGCCTGCCCATGGGCGCCGTGCTGGTGGGCGAGCGCGTGGGCCCCCTGCCCTCGCAGTCGCACGGCTCCACGTTTGGCGGCAACCCCCTGGCCAGCGCCGCGGCCCTGGCAACGCTCGATTACATCGAGAGCGAGCGGCTGCCCGAACGGGCTGCCGAGCTGGGCACGTGGTTTATGGCGCGTCTGCAGCGCATCCAGTCGCCCCTGGTGCGCGAGGTGCGCGGGCTGGGGCTGATGGTGGGCATGGAACTGAAGCAGAAGGTCACGCCCTACCTCCAGGCGCTCATGGCGCAGGGCGTGCTGGCCCTGCCGGCCGGCCTGACCGTGCTGCGCTTCCTGCCGCCGCTGGTCATCAGCCAGGCCGACCTGGCCCGGGCTGCCGACGCCGTGGAACTGGTGCTGAGCCAGCCCGTGCGCGCCAGCGCCGAGACCGAGGCGGCCTGAGGTGTCCGCCGAGCCAGCCCTACCCGAGCACGCCCCGGCTGGCTGCCGTTTTGACCAATATCAACCCCGCCCACTGGAGATCGTCGACTCCACCCTGCGCGAGGGCCAGCAGACTTCCCTGCTGCACGACCACTTCAAATATTTCTTCACCCGCGCCGACAAAGAAGAAATCCTGCGCGCGCTGATCATCTACGGAGTCAAGTTCGTGGAGTTGTTTGCGCCCGTCGTCAGCGCGCAAGAACGGGACGACTTCGCGGCGCTCAAGGCCGTGCGCGACAGCCTGATCACGCAAAAAGGCTACACCTTCCTGCTGGCGCACGTGCGCTGCCACCCGCGCGACGTGGAGCCGGCCATCGCGGCCGGCGCCGACGGCCTAAACTTCTACATCGGCACCTCGGAGGCGGCGCGCGCCTTTAACCACGGTCAGGACCTGCACAGCCTGGCCAGCCGCGCGCGCGGGCTGATCGAGGAGGTGCGCCGCTGCCACCCGCGCCTGGTGCTGCGCTTCTCCGGTGAAGATGCCTTCCGCACCCGGGCCGTTGACCTCTTCCGCGTATACGACGAGATTGCGCCCCTGGTCAGCCGGCTGGGTCTGCCCGACACGGTGGGCGTCGCCACGCCCAGCCTGGTGGCCGAGCGCGTCCAGGCCCTGCGCGAGCGCTACCCCGGCGTGGACCTGGAAGCCCACTTTCATGACGACCGCGGCTTTGCCCTGGTGAACGCCTTGGCGGCGGTGCAGAACGGCGTGCGCTACCTGGACACCACCGTCACCGGCATTGGCGAACGCTCGGGCATCACCTCGCAGACGGCGCTGCTCTTCAACCTGCACATCGACCGCGACTACGACAAGCTGGAGGGCTACCACCTGCGCGGATCGTACCCGCTCAACGTGCTGGTGGCCGACAAGCTCAAGATGCTGGTGCCGTTCCGCGAGCCGGTCAGCCTGACCAACCGCACCCACACGGCCGGCGTGCACCAGGGGGCGGTGCTGCGCGGCGCGGCCGCCTACGAAGCGCACCCGCTCGACCAGTTTGGCGTGACCGAATCTGAAATCCTGCTCGGGCCGCTGTCGGGCTGGAACGCCATCCACTACTTCCTCAAGGAAATTCGCTATTACCCGGTGGACGAGGCCACCGCACGTGCGATCACCACGGTGTTTAAGGCGCGCGTTTACCAGTTGGGGCCGGGCGAAGCGCCGGAGCAACTGTTGGTGAGCATCGCTGAAAATGAGTTTGGACTGGCGCGGCTGCGATTGCCGCCCTCGGCCAGCCCAATCGTCCAACGGCTGGATTCGCCGGCAGCCGTGCGGGTGGGCAGCCGCGCGGCCGAGCGAGTGATTGCGGCGGGCGCGGCGCCCACGGCCGACCTCTGACCATGCGCGCGACCTTTGCGGAAAAAGCGCTGGCGCGGGCGGCCGGCCTGGCGCAGGTGGCGGTAGGGCAGATTGTGGATGCCCGCCCCGACTGGGTGCTGTCGCATGACAACACCGCGGCGATTGCCGGCATCTTTCACACCATTGGCGTCGAGCGCGTGGCCATTCCCGACCGGCTGGCCATCACGCTCGACCATGCCGTGCCGGCGCCCAACGCCCAGCACGCCCGCAACCACGCCGAGACGCGGGCGTTCGTGCAGGCGCAGGGCGTGCGGCATTTCTTTGAGGCGGGGCGCGGCATCTGCCACCAGGTTCTCAGCGAAGAGGCGCTGGTGCTGCCGGGCCAGCTGATCCTGGGGGCCGATTCGCATACGACCCACTTTGGCTGGCTGGGCGCCTTTGGCGCAGGCGTGGGCCGCACCGAGGTGGCGGCCCTGTGGGCTACCGGCGAGCTGTGGCTGAGGGTGCCCGAGAGCCTGCGCATCGTCGTCACCGGCGCGTTGGCGCCTGGCATCACCACCAAGGACTTATGCCTGCACCTGATCGGCACGTTGGGCGCCGAGGGTGGGCTGTATCGTTCGGTGGAATTCTCGGGGCCGGCCCTGGCCGGGTTGAGCCTGGACAGCCGCATGGTGTTGCCGAACATGATGGCGGAGCTTGGCGCCAAGAACGCCTACCTGCCGCCGGATGAGGCCGTATTTGCCTACCTGGCCGAGCGCCGCGCCCGACGGCAGATGGTGGACGGCGCCCCGGCCGGCGCCCGGCGCGAGGCCGTGGCCGCCGAGATGGCCGACTTGCGCGCGCGGGCGCTGTATCCCGACCCCGGCGCAGCCTACGCCGGCACGCATACGCTGGATGCGGCGGCAATTGAGCTGACCGTAGCCGTGCCGCACGCGGTGGATGCCGCCCGGCCCCTGGCCGAGCTGCGCGGGACTCGCATTCACCAGGCCTTCATCGGCACGTGCACCAACGGCCGGCTGGAAGACCTGGCTGCCGCGGCCCAGGTGGTGGCGGGACGGCGCGTGGCCCGCGGCACGCGCCTGTTGGTTGTGCCGGCCTCGTCGGAGGTGTATTTGGAGGCGATGCGGCTGGGCTATGTGCAGGCGCTGGTCGAAGCCGGGGCCATGTTTGGAGTGCCCGGCTGTGGGCCGTGCATGGGCAATCACATGGGCGTGCTGGCGCCGGGCGAGGTGTGCCTGTCGGCGGCCAATCGCAATTTCAAGGGCCGCATGGGCCAGCCCGAGGCCGAAATCTACCTGGCCAGCCCCGGCGTGGTGGCGGCCAGCGCCGTCACCGGCGTGATCACCGACCCGCGGGACCTCGCATGACGCTTAACACAAGCCTGGCGGGCAAGGTCTGGCGCTATGGCGACGGGGTGAACACGGATGTGATCTTTCCGGGCAAGTACACCTATTCGGTGCGCGACCCGGCCGAGATTGCCGCGCACGCCCTGGAGGACCTCGACCCGCAATTCACGGCCCAGGCCCAGCCGGGCGACGTGATTGTGGCCGGCCGCAATTGGGGGCACGGCAGCTCGCGCGAGCAGGCCGTTACCGCGCTGATGCTGCGGGGCATCGCCGCCATCGTGGCGGTGTCGTTTGGCCGCATCTATTACCGCAACGCGCTCAACCAGGGCCTGCTGCTGATCACCTGCCCGGCGGCGGTGGCGGCCGCTCGCCCTGGCGACTGGCTGGAACTGGATGTGGCGCACAGCCATGTCCGCCTGAACGGTCAGACGTATGTCTTTCCGCCGCTGTCGCCCTCGTTGCTGGCCATGCTCGACGCCGGGGGGCTGGTGCCCCACTTGCGCGCCCGCCTGGGACTGACCAGCAGCGCGCCGGTGAGAGTGATGGAATGAGCGGCGTTGAGCAGGCCGCGGCCGGCACGCGCCAGGCCCAGACCGGCGGCCAGACGATTGCCCTGATCCAGGGCGACGGCATTGGGCAAGAGGTGATCCCGGCCGCGGCCGAGGTGCTGGCCGCGCTGGGTCTTGGGCTGCGCTTTGTGGAGGCCCCGGCCGGTTTTGAGCATTTTCGGCGCAGCGGCACCGCCCTGCCCGACTCGACCCTGGCGGCGGTGGCGGCGGCCGGGGTGGCGCTGTTTGGCGCGACCAGCTCACCTTCGGAAACGGTGCCTGGCTATCGCAGCCCAATCTTGGGCCTGCGCCGGGCGTTCGATCTGTACGCGAACCTGCGGCCGGTTATCTCACTGCCCGGCCCGTTTTCACAGCCGGGCATCAACCTGCTGATCGTGTGCGAGAACACCGAGGGCCTGTACGCCGGGCGCGAGCGGCGCGAGGGCGACACCGCCATTGCCGAGCGCGTGATCACCGTGGCCGGGTCCGAGCGCATCGCGCGCGCGGCCTATGCCCAGGCCCGGCGGCGGTTGGCCGGGCGGCACGGGCCGGCCTCGGTGACGATTGTGCACAAGGCCAATGTGCTGACAGTGACCGATGGGCTGTTCCGCGAATGCTGTCGGCGCGTGGCGGCCGACTATGCGGACATCGAGACGCGCGAGGCGCTGGTGGACACGATGGCGCTGCGGCTGGTGCGCGAGGCGCAGCGCTTTGATGTGCTGGTGACCACTAACCTGTTCGGGGATATCCTCTCAGACGAAGCCGCGGGACTGGTGGGCGGGCTGGGCGTGGCGCCATCGGCCAACGTGGGCGAGACGGTGGCGGTGTTCGAGCCGGTGCATGGCTCGGCGCCCGACCTGGCCGGGCAAGACCGCGCCAATCCAATCGGCGCTATTCTCTCAGCCGCCATGCTGCTGGACCATATCGGTCAGCCGGACAGCGGCGACCGTGTGCGGCAAGCCGTGTTGGAAGCGGTGCGCGCCGGCTGCCTGACACCCGACCTGGGCGGGCGGGCCACCACCAAAGCAGTGACCCGAGCGATTATTGAGCGGGTGTAAGATGGATGAGATCGCGTTGTTGACCGGCCTGCTGGAACGCTACAGTCCCACCGGCCACGAGGCCGCGGCGGTGGACTACCTGGTTGGGCAAATGCGCGCCGCCGGCCTCAACGCTGGCGTGGATGCCGCCGGCAACGCGGTGGGCACCTGCGGCATCGGTGCCGAGACCGTGGTGCTGCTGGGCCACATCGATACCGTGCCGGGACTGATCCCTGTGGTGCGGGACGGGGATCGGCTGAATGGCCGTGGCGCGGTGGATGCCAAAGGGCCGCTGGCGTGCTTTGCGGCCGCTGCCGCGGCGGTGAAAGACCAGCTCGTTGGCCGGCGGGTTGTGGTGATCGGCGCGGTGGGGGAGGAAGGGGACAGCCGCGGCGCGCATTTCATCAAGGACCACTATCGGCCGGTGTGCACCATCATCGGCGAGCCGAGCAGTTGGGAGCGCGTGACCCTGGGCTATAAGGGCAGCGCCTGGTTCGACTACCAGGTGCGGCGCACCCTGGCGCATACCTCCGCCCAGAACGAGAGCGCCTGCGAAGCGGCGGTGGCTTTCTGGAACCAGGTGACCGCGTGGAGCGCCACGCGCAATGCCGGCGCCAGCCGCGTCTTTGAGCAGGTCAGCCCCACCCTGCGCGGCATGGACTCGGGCTCGGATGGGTTTGTGGAGCACGCCGGGCTGCGCTTTGGGCTGCGCCTGCCGCCGGGCGTGAGTGTTGAGGACGCCAATGCCGGATTGCGGGCATTGGTCAACGAGGCCGATCTTACCCTGCTCGAAGGGGTGCCGGCCTATCGCGCCGAGAAGAACACGCCGCTGGTGCGGGCCTTTCTGGCGGCCATCCGGCAGGCGGGCGGCACGCCGAGCTTCACCGTCAAGACCGGCACGTCAGACATGAACGTGGTCGCGCCGCTGTGGGGCACGCCTATCCTGGCGTATGGCCCAGGCGACTCAGGCCTGGATCACACCCCGGAAGAGCACATCCTCGTCTCGGAGTACCTCAAGGCCGTGGAGGTGCTGGGCCAGGTACTGGTGACGCTGGCCGGGCGCCAAGAGACGTAACCTGGCCACGGACAGCCGCCTAGATGAAGTACGGCGGGCTGAACAGCACGTAGTTCTCAAAACGCCCCA
>CAYUYN010000015.1:18702-24319 GCA_964449185.1 uncultured Anaerolineales bacterium
GGCCTCGGGCCGGCGGCGGAAATCGAAGATGGGGAAGCGGGCCGACATCCCTGACTTGAGATACAGTGCCAGCGCGCGGGTATCGCTGGTGGCAATAATCAAGCGGCGCTCGGCGCCCACGGCGGGAAACGCCCGGGCCAGCAGCTCGCGCCCCACCCCGCCCGATTGCTGCCCCGGCAGCACAAACAGCTCGGTCAGCTCGCGCACCCCTGCGCGCACGATGGACCGGGCATAGCCGACGACCTCGCCCTGGCTGTCTTGAGCCAGCCAGCACTGGTCGGCCGTGGCCGCCAGGTGCGCGAAGAGAGGCTGCCGGCGCTGCCAGGCCGCCGGATCGTCGGGATCGCTGTCCCAGCCATAGCCCTTGCGGAGAGCCAGGTCGGCGATGGAATGCTCGGAGACCGCGAACAGGGTTGGGGAGTCGTCGGGAGTAGCGGGGCGATAGGTGATGGTCAAGCGGGTATCACGAGCGGATGGCGGGGGTACGAGCCTAGCACACGCAGGAGCGAGGTGTATTCGCCCAGGTTTTCCAGCGCGCGCTGCACGTTGGCTTCGGCGGTGGAGCCAACCAAGTCCACGTAGAACAGGTACTCCCACACCTTGCCCACCAGGGGCCGCGACTCGATCTTGGTCAGGTCGATGTCGCGCAGGGCAAAGACGCTCATGGCCTTGAACAACGCGCCCGGCACATTGCGCATGGCAAACACGATGGAGGTCTTGGCCTCGCCGGTAGGCACGATGGGGTCATGGGCGATAGCCAGGAAGCGGGTGAAGTTGGCCGGGTCGTCTTCGATGCCCTCGGCCAGCACCTGCATGCCATACACCTCGGCGGCGCGCCGCGAGGCGATGCCGGCCACGGTGCGGTCGCCGGCTTCTTTGACCATCTTGACGCTGCCGGCCGTGTCATAGACTACGCTCGTCGTCACGTCGGGCAGCGCCTTCAGGTAGCGGTCACACTGCGCCAGGGCCTGGGGATGGCTGATGACGCGCCGGATGTCGCCCAGCGCCACGCCGGGGTGCCCGATGAGACAGTGGCGCACGCGCAGATGGTGCTCGCCCACGATGGAGAGCGTGTGCTGGAGCAGCAGGTCGTAGTTGCGGTGGATGCTGCCCGCCAGCGAGTTCTCGATGGGCAGCAGGCCGGCCTGGGCGCGGCCCGACTGAACCGACGCGAAGGCTGCGTCGAACGTTTCGTTCGGCAGGATCTCGGTGTCGGGGCCGAAGTGTTCCAGTGCGGCCGCCTCCGAGTAGGCGCCGCGCTCGCCCTGAATGGCAATCAGCATAGCTCAGGCCGCGACCGGCAGGCGCTCGGCCAGCCGGGCAAGGATGGCATCGGTCATCTGGCGGGTGCCCAGGCTGCCGCCCAGGTCTACCGTGCGCGCGCCCGAGGCCAGCACGTCGTCCACTGCGCCTTCGACCGCGGCGGCGGCCTGCTCGAGGTGCAGGGAATAGCGCAGCAGCAAGGCCGTGCTGAGGATGGCGCCGATCGGGTTGGCGATGCCCTGGCCGGCGATGTCAGGCGCCGAGCCATGGATGGGCTCGTACAGACCGGGGCCGCTGTCGCCGAGCGACGCCGAAGGCAGCAGGCCCATCGAGCCGGCCAGCACCGAGGCCTCGTCGGTGAGGATGTCGCCAAACATGTTCTCGGTCACCAGCACGTCAAAGCTGGCCGGGCTGGTGATGAGCCGCATCGAGGCGGTGTCGACCAGCATGTGCTCCAGCACGGTGCCTTCGTGCTCGGCCGCGATGGTGTTGGCGATCTGGCGCCACAGCCGCGACGACTCGAGCACGTTGGCCTTGTCCACCGAGGTGACCTTGTGCTTGCGGTCCTGGGCCAGCCGGAAAGCCAACTCGATCACGCGGCGCACTTCGTAGTCGTAGTATTCGAGGGTGTCCACGGCCCGCTCGCGGCCGTCGACGCGCTCACGGCCCTTGGGCTTTCCAAAATATAGCCCGCCCGTCAGCTCGCGGATAATCAGGATGTCGACGCCGACCAGGCGCTCGGGCTTGAGAGGCGAGGCATCGATGAGGCTGGGGTGCACGCGCACCGGGCGCAAATTGGCAAACACGCCCAGCCCTTTGCGCAGACCCAGCAGGCCCTGCTCCGGGCGCACCTTGGCGGCCGGGTCGTCCCACTTGGGGCCGCCCACCGCGCCCAACAGCACCGCGTGCGAGGCCTGGCAGTCGGCCAGCACCTCGTCGGTCAAGGCCACGCCGTAACGGTCGATAGAGCAGCCGCCCATCAGGCGCTCGCTGAAGGTCAGGCTGTGGCCGTAACCCTGCGCCACGGCTTCCAAAACGCGCACCGCCTCGCCGACGACCTCCGGCCCAATGCCGTCGCCGGGGAGAAGTGTGATGTTTGCTTTCAAGAGAGTCTCCTCAAACCTGTGTGTGGGTATGTGGGTGTGTGCGTAGGTGGGTGACCCACCCACTCACATACCCACACACTCACACACTCACACACTTGATTATCAGCCGCCCGCGACATTAAGCCCATACTCCACCGCATCGGCCAAGGCCCGCCAGCTGGCTTCGATGATGTTCGTGCTGGCGCCAACGGTGCTCCAGCGGCGGGCGCCGTTTTGGGTGTCGATGAGCACGCGGGTGGTGGCGGCGGTACCGTTGCTGCCGTCCAGGATGCGGACCTTGTAGTCGGCCAACTGGAAGTGTTTGATCGCGGGGTAGCGCAGCACCAGCGCCTTGCGCAAGGCCGCGTCCAATGCGTTCACCGGTCCATTGCCTTCGGCGGCGGTGTGCATGATCTCATCATCCACCCTCACCTTGACGGTGGCCTCGGCTAAGATGCCGCGCCCGCGCCGGTGTTCCACGGTCACGGTGAAGTCAATCAGCTCGAAGGGGGCGGTGTAGCCCGGCTGCTGGCGCTTGAGCATCAGGGCCACCGAGGCCTCGGCCGCCTCAAATGAGAAGCCCTGCGCCTCCAGCGCCTTGATCTCGGTGAGCACGCCGGCCACGCCGGCGGAGCTGTCGCCACGCGACGCGAGGCCGTACTCTTCGGCCTTGCTCAGCAGGTTGCCGCGGCCCGAAAGCTCGCTGACCACGACGCGCATCTGGTTGCCGACCAACTCTGGCTCGATGTGCTGGTAGGAGTGGGCGTTGCGGCGCATGGCGGCGACGTGGATGCCGCCCTTGTGCGCAAAGGCTGACTTGCCCACATAGGCCAAATGCTCGTCGGGCGCCAGGTTGGCGACCTCGGCCACAAAGTGCGCCACGTCGGCCAGGCGCGCCAGGCTGCCCGGCGGGAGGCAGGCCAGGCCCAGCTTGATTTCCAGATCGGGAATGATCGAGCACAGGTTGGCGTTGCCGCAGCGCTCGCCATAGCCGTTGATGGTGCCCTGCACCTGGAGGGCGCCTTCGCGCACGGCGGCCAGCGTGTTGGCCACGGCGCACTCACCGTCGTTGTGCGTATGGATGCCCAAGGGGTGACCCAGGACGGCCCACACGGTGCGTACGGTCTCGGTGATGTCCCACGGCATGGAGCCGCCGTTGGTGTCGCACAGCACCACCGTTTCGGCGCCGCCGCGTACGGCGGCGCGCAAGGTTTCCAAGGCGTAGGCCGGGTCGGCCTTGTAGCCGTCGAAGAAGTGCTCGGCGTCGTAGATCACCCGGCGGCTCTGCGCGCGCAGGTAGGCCAGGCTGGCCTCGATAATGCGCAGGTTGTCGTCCAGGGTCGTGCGCAGCACTTCGGTGACGTGCAGGGTCCAGGTCTTGCCCACCACCGTGCAGACGGGGGTCTCGGCCGCCAGCAGCGCCAGGATGTTGGCGTCGTCATCCGGACTACCCTGCACCCGGCAAGTGGCGCCAAAGGCGACGAGGCAGGCCGTCTTCCACTGCGCATCGCGGGCGCGCTCGAAGAACTCCGCGTCCTTGGGGTTCGAGCCGGGCCAGCCGCCTTCGATGAAGGCCACGCCCAAGTCGTCGAGCTTGTGGGCAATGCGCAGCTTGTCGCTGCACGAAAGCGAGATGCCTTCGCGCTGGGTGCCGTCGCGCAGGGTGGTGTCGTAGATCTGGATCATGCCAGGTTCGCTTCAAAAGCCGCGATGCGGTCCTCAAAGGTCTGCAGGTAGCCCAGCTCGTCGGTGCCGTGCAGCAGGCAGGTCTTGGAAAAGCCGTCGATGGGGAACGTGAAGCTTTCGCCCGTGGGCAGGGTCACGGTTTGCGAGGCCAGATCGATGGTGAGTTCGGCCCGCGGCAGCTCTTCCAGCAGGTCAAAGAGCACCTGATGGGTTTCCGGGCTGACCGCGATGGGCAGCAGGCCGTTCTTCAGCGAGTTGCTGCGGAAGATGTCGGCGAACGAGGTGGAAATCACGGCCTGGAAGCCATGGCCCGCCAGCGCCCAGGGGGCGTGCTCGCGCGACGACCCGCAGCCGAAGTTATCGCCGGCCAGCAAAATCCGCGCGCCCTGGTGCTCCGGCTGGTTGAGCACGAAGTCGGCCTTGGGCGTGCCGTCGGCCTGGTAGCGCCAATCGGCAAACAGGTTCGCGCCGAGGCCGGCCTTATCGGTTACTTTGAGAAAGCGCGCCGGGATGATTTGGTCCGTGTCGACATCGTTGATCGGCAGCGGAACGAGGCGGGAGGTGAGGGAGGTGAAGTGGGCCATAGGTAATTGGTAATTGATACCGTTTATTTCGACAGGATCGTCCGCACATCCGCAATCTTGCCAGTCAGGGCCGTGGCCGCCGCCGTCAGCGGGCTGGCCAGGAACGTTCGCCCGCCCTTGCCCTGGCGGCCTTCAAAATTGCGATTGCTGGTGCTCACGGCGTACTGGCCCGGCTCCAACTGGTCGCCGTTCATGGCGATACACATTGAGCAGCCAGCCTCGCGCCACTCGGCGCCGGCATCACGGAACACCTGGTCCAGGCCTTCGGTTTCGGCCTGCTTCTTCACATGCTGCGAGCCGGGCACGACCATGACACGCACGTTGGGGGCCACGTGCCGGCCGCGCAGCAGACCCGCGGCCAGGCGCAGGTCGGAGATGCGCGAGTTGGTGCAGCTACCGATAAACACCACGTCCACCGGGTGACCCAGCAGGGTCCGGCCCGGCTGGAGGTCCATGTAGCGCAGGGCCTTGTCCAACGCCGCCTTCTGGGTGGCGTCGCCCAGGTGGGCGGGGTCGGGCACCAGGCTGGTGATGGACATGCCCATGCCAGGGTTGGTCCCGTAGGTGATCATCGGCTCGAGCGCGCCGGCGTCAAGCGTGAGGCTGCGGTCGTACACTGCACCGTCGTCGGTAGGCAGTTGGCGCCAGCGCGCCACGGCCGCGTCCCAAGCGGCGCCCTGCGGGGCGTGCTCACGCCCGGCCAGGTATTCAAAGGTCGTGTCGTCGGGGGCCACCATGCCGGCGCGGGCCCCGCCTTCGATGGACATATTACAAACCGTCATGCGCGCTTCCATGGTCAGCGCGCGGATCGCGGGGCCGGTGTACTCAAACACGTGTCCCGTGCCGCCGCCCACGCCGATGCGCGCCAGCAGCGCCAGGATGATGTCCTTGGCCGAGACGCCGGGCGCCAGCTCGCCTTCCACCCGCACCTCGAACGTCTTGGGCTGGCGCTGGAGCAGGCACTGGGTGGCCAGCACGTGCTCGACCTCGCTGGTGCCG
>CAYUYN010000016.1:0-2546 GCA_964449185.1 uncultured Anaerolineales bacterium
GGCCCTGTCGCGCCTGCCGGCGCGCGGCCGCCCGCACGAGTTGGCGGCCAAGGCGGCGAAGAGCAGTGCCACGCCGACCCTGGTGCAGGTGGACCCCGACGACGAGCGTGGCGGCCTCTTCTCAGTGGGCTACTACGGCGACCCCGCGCAGCTCAGCCGGGCCTGGACGCGCGACCGTGACGCGCAGGGGCGGCCCCGGCTGTACCGACCGGCCGCCTACAATGAGCAGACCTTATACGTGGCCTACGCGCCGCGCCTGTTGGCCAAGGGCAGCTACCAGTTGGAAGTTTTCGTCCCTCGCAACCACGCCTATGCCCGCGACGTGCACTACTTTGTGGTGGACTACCCGCGCGGCCAGCGGCGGGAGGCACTGGCCGTGCTGGATCAGGCGCCGCACAACGACGCCTGGGTGCCGCTGAAGGGCAATGTGGTGAGCGGCCCCGGCCAGGGCGAGCCGGCCAGCGTCTTTGAGCTGGACCCGGCCTTCGACGATTCCGGGCGCGTCAACGTGGCCGACGTGACCTTTATCGACCCGGCCAGCCACCCCACCCGGCGTTTTGAGATTTCGTACGGTGCTGTCCGCTGGCGGCCGGTCGAGACCGTCGTGCCAGGCTTCGACTCGCCGGTGGGCACCGCCCTCGAGCGGGCCGGGGCCCTTGCTGGGGGGCGCCGCCTCAACGACCATTATTCCATTTGGTGCGGAAACTGGTATGATGCAAACCCGTTGGGTTCGCGGTATTGGCTGGGCAACCGCTGGGCCATCCACACTGGCGCCGACCTGAACCTGCAAGGGCCGGGTGGGGTGCTGGCGGACAAAGATGCGCCAGTGTATGCCATGGGCGCTGGCCGGGTGATCTCGGCCGGCTTTGTCAGCAGCGGCTGGAAGAACGTCATCGTCATCGAGCACCCGGTGCCCGATGAAGACCGGGTCATCTACGCCCGCTACGCGCACGTGGCCCGCCTGCTGGTGCGGCCCAACGACGTCGTGGCGCGCGGACAGCAGATCTGCGCCATCGGCCAGTACGCGCCCAATAACTATCATCTGCACTTTGACCTGACCTACGACCCAATCCTAAAGACCGTGCCCGGCCACTGGCCGGGCGACAACGCCGCCCTCGTCCGCCGCATCTACGTGGACCCGCTGACGTTTATTACGCAGAGGCACTTGATTAGAGGCTAGAGGTCAGAGGCCAGAGATTGGAGATTGGAGATTCAGTCTCTGACCTCTGACTTCTGACCTCCAATCCCCAACACCACTATGCCCGATACCGTCCTTTCCCGCTTCCTTCGCTACGTTCAAGTCGACACCGAAAGCGACACCAACTCACCCACCTCGCCGAGCACCGAAAAGCAGTTTGACCTGCTGCGCATGCTGGAACAAGAGCTCAAAGCTCTGGGCGCGCAGGACGTCATCCTCACCGAGACCGGCTACGTGATGGCTACCATCCCGGCCACCACCAAGAAGACCGGGGTGCCCACCATTGCCTTCCTGGGCCACGTGGATACCACCGCCGACTTTGCCGGCCAAAACGTCAAGCCCATCGTCCACCACAAATGG
The DNA here is from genome assembly GCA_964449185.1 of uncultured Anaerolineales bacterium. Taxonomy (GTDB): domain Bacteria; phylum Chloroflexota; class Anaerolineae; order Anaerolineales; family UBA6663; genus CAYUYN01. The sequence continues at coordinate 1,559 of CAYUYN010000016.1, forward strand.
AATGGCAAGCCCATCGTCCTGCCCGACGACCCCGACCGCGTGCTGGACCCGGCCGCCATCGCCGAATTGCGCAGCGCCAAGGGCAAGGACATCGTCACGGCCAGCGGCCGCACCCTGCTGGGAGCCGACGACAAGGCCGGCGTGGCCGAGGTAATGACCCTGGCCGCCTACCTACTCGAGCATCCCGAGCTCAAGCACGGCACCATCCGCGTGTGCTTCACACCGGATGAGGAGATCGGCCGCGGCGTGGACAATCTGGACCTAAACCAACTCGGCGCGCAGGCGGCCTACACCCTTGACGGCGAGAACCCCGGCGAAGTGGTGTGGGAGACCTTCTCGGCCGATGGCGCGACGGTGACCATCGAGGGCATCGCCACGCACCCGGGCGAAGCCAAGAAGCAAGGCATGCTCAACGCCCTGCACCTGGGCGCCAAGCTGCTGGTGGCCCTGCCGCGCGAGTTCACCGCGCCCGAGACCACCGAGGGCCGCCAGGGCTACATCCACCCCACGCGCATGGACGGCAGCGTTGAGCGCACTACCATCGTCTTCATCCTGCGCGACCACGAGCTGGCCGGGCTGGAGGATAAAGGTAAGCGCTTGCAGGGCCTCTGCCAGGGTTTGCAGCTGATGGAGCCGCGCGCCCGCATCCGCTGCGAGATCCGGCCGCAGTATCGCAACATGGGCTATTGGCTGAAGAAGGACATGACGCCCGTCGACCTGGCCCGCGATGCCATGCGCGCCGTGGGGCTGGAGCCTTCCTCGCCGGCCACGCGCGGCGGCACGGACGGCTCGCGCCTGACCGAGCGCGGACTGCCCGCGCCCAACCTGTTCTGCGGCGGGCACAACGCCCACGGCCCGCTGGAGTGGGTGGCCGTGCAGGACATGGAGCTGGCCGTGCGCGCCTGCGTGGCGCTGGCGCAGGTGTGGGAAGCGAAGGGAGCTGGGTACAAGGGCTATGCGGTTAAGGTCAAGGGGAAGAAGGCCAAGT
>CAYUYN010000016.1:2646-23912 GCA_964449185.1 uncultured Anaerolineales bacterium
AAGGGAGCTGGGTACAAGGGCTATGCGGTTAAGGTCAAGGGGAAGAAGGCCAAGTGAGTGGACAGTGGACAGTGGTCAGTGGTTCGTGAACACAGAACGCAGCTTCAGCTTGGCGATACGGGGCGGCGATGAGCCGCCCTGTTGCTTATTGGCCCTCCAATGCGTATTCGAGGGCCTGGGGTTTGAGCGTTATTGCCCGTTCCATGAGGGGCTGGCGAAGCCCGACGACTGACCGCAAGGCAAGACGAAGGTGGTTATCGCGGGTGCAACCCGCTCCCACGTAGGCAGTGGTGACAACTAAGGCCAACCTGGGCACCTCGCTGTGGGTGGCGCTGGAAGTGGCGCTGACGCACCTGCTGCCGTTGACCCTGGGGCAGGCGGCCATCCTGGTCGCGGCCGTCATCATCCTGCTCGACATCGGGCTGCGCGAGCCGCTGGGCTGGGGTTCCCTGGCCAACATGGTCTCCATTGGCTTGTGGGTGGACTGGCTGACGGCCCGGGTGCCGTCCCCACCGGCTGTGTGGTGGCTGCAGGTGCCGTATCTCCTCTTGGGCGTGTTCATCATGGGTTTCGCCACGGCCATCTACGTGGGTGTGCACGCCGGCGCCGGCCCGCGCGACAGCCTGATGCTGGCCGTGGCGCGGCTGTTTAAGATCTCGGTGCGCACCGCACGCACGCTCGTGGAGATCATCGTCGTGACCGTGGGCTGGCTGCTGGGAGGCTCGATTGGCGTGGGGACCCTGCTGTTTGCCCTGACCATCGGCCCGGCGGTGCAGTTGGCCTTTCGGATGCTGCGGGTGAAGCCGCTGCGGAAGGCCCAGCCGGCGCCGCCGTAAATAAAGATGGGTAAAGGGGGGTCCACATTTGGGGGCTCTACCCCCAAATGTGGACCCCCCTTTTTTTGCTTTGGCCGCGAGGGAGTCTGGTATAATCCTTCCTTGCACCCGGGCAGGTCCGGCGCGGCAGAGACCCTTGAACCCCGTCAGGGCCGGAAGGCAGCAGCGGTAAGAGGAGTTCTCTGGGTGCCGCCGGTTCCCTGCCCGGATGCATTTAATGATGACGAGCCCCCGCCGCAGTCCTCTTTTGGTCGCTTTCGGCCTGCTCCTTCTGGTCGCGCTCCTCGCGGCCGCCTACCTCGGCACCCGCAAAACCATCCACCTCCAGGTCGACGGCCAGTCGCACACCCTGGTCACGCGCGCCGCTACGGTGGCCGCCGCGTTGGCAGAGGCCGGGGTGCAGGTGGACCCGGCTGACGCGGTCCTGCCTGCGCTGGGGGCGGCGCTTAAGGCGGGCGACACGATCCACATTACCCGCGCGCCCCTGGTCAGCGTCGCCGCCAACGGCCAAACCCACCTGCTGCGCACCCAATCCAACGTGCCCGGCGCTATCCTGGCCGGGCTGGACCTCAGCCTGGAGCCGGGCGATGGCCTGTGGGCCGACGGCCGGCTGCTGGCCGACCCGTTATCCACGGCGGCCGGCGTGCCGTGGCACGTCCAGCTTCTCCGCGCCGTGCCGTTCTCGATCGAGGAGGCTGGCGGCCCGCCGCGCGAGGTCCGCGCGGCCGCCCGCACTGTCGGCGAGGCCCTCTGGTCCTTAGGCTACCAGGTGTACGCCGGGGATGCCGTCACGCCCGCGCTCGACGCCCCGCTGACCCCGGCCCTGCTCATCCGGCTGGAGCGCTCACGGCCGATCTGGGTGCAGGCCGATGGCCAGACCCTCATCACGCGCACGCGCGCCGAGACCGTGGGCCAGGTGCTGGAAGAGGCCGGCGTCGTGCTGGTGGGGCAGGACTACACACTACCGGCCGAGGATCAGCCCCTGCCGGCCGCAGGTGTTATCGGCGTGGTGCGCGTGCGCGAAGAGGTGCTCACCGAACAGCACCTGCTGCCCTACGACACGCTCTATCAGGCGCTGCCGGATGTGGAGATCGACAATGTCTTCCAGGTGCAGGCTGGCTCGCCCGGCGTCCTGCGCCGGCTGACCCGCGTCCGCTACGAGAATGGCGTCGAGGTTGGCCGCGTGACCGACGAGGAGACCCTGGTGCAATCGCCGCAGGCCCAGGTGATCGGCTATGGCACGCAGATCGTCATTCGCACCCTGGCCACGCCCGACGGCACGATTGAGTACTGGCGCGCCTACGAGATGTACGCCACGTCTTACGCGGCCAAGTTCACCGGCCGCTCCCCAGGCACCGCCAGTTACGGGCGCACGGCCTCGGGCAAGATCGTCACCAAAGGGCTGGTCGCCATCGACCTGAACATGATGCCCTTTGGCACGCGCCTGTACGTGCCGGGCTACGGCCTGGCCGAGGCCGCCGACACCGGCGGCGGCGTGCGCGGGCGCTTTATCGACCTGGGCTTTGATGACTTCAACTACGTCGGCTGGCACTCGCAGGTGAGGGTGTACTTTCTCACGCCGGTCCCGCCCGAGGGCGCGATCCGTTGGATCATTCCGTCGACGATACCGTAGACGTATTGCGTATTGCGTATCCGGAATACGGAATAGGCAATACGGAATACGGATACAGCGCCACTCCCAGCTAAAAGCCCGTCGTCGCCTTATGAACCCTCTCAACGTCCACACCCTCCTCCAGCGCTTCAACCTCCGTCCCAAGAAGGGCCTCGGCCAAAACTTTCTCGTGGATGAGCAGGCCCTGGCCCGCGTGACGGCCGCGGCCGAGCTGACGCCCGACGACACCGTACTGGAGATCGGCCCTGGATTGGGCAGCCTCACGCGGCACCTGGCCGAGGCCGCCCGCCGCGTGATTGCGGTGGAGATCGACGACGCGCTGCTGCCGGCCCTGGAACACACCTTGCAGGCGTATGCCAACGTGGAGGTCATCCGGGCCGACATCCTGGCCTTCGACTTGGTGCGCCAGGCCAACCCGCCGCCCGGCTACAAAGTCGTCGCCAACATCCCGTACAACATCACCTCGGCCGTCATCCGCTACCTGCTGGAGGCCCCGGCCAAGCCTCGGCGCATCGTCCTGACCGTGCAGCAGGAGGTGGCCGAGCGCATGGTGGCGGTGCCCGATGACATGAGCCTGCTGGCCGTCAGCGTCCAGTTCTACAGCCAGGCCCGCATCGTGGCGCGGCTGCCGGCGGGCGCGTTTTATCCACGACCGGAGGTGGACTCAGCCGTCGTGCGGTTGGACGTGCTCCCCAGCCCGGCGGTGGCCGTCGCGGACGTAAACCAGTTTTTCCGGGTGGTGAAGGCTGGCTTCAGCCAGAAGCGCAAGCAGCTGCGCAACTCTCTCGGCGCGGGACTGCGCCTCGGCAACCCCCAGGTCGATGCCCTCCTGGCCCAGGCCGGCATCGCCTCCCAACGCCGCGCCGAGACCCTCACGCTCGAGGAGTGGGGGGCCCTTTCCCGCGCCGCCGCCGAACTGTCGCTCCCTGAGCCCTAACCACTTTCTCCCATTCCCCATACTTTCCTCCCCTCCGGGGCGCCTTTCAGCTTGTCTTCCTTGCCGGGTGCATTTCTCATTTGTGGCCGCGCCTCGGCTGTCAGGCCACCCACGGAATATTGCGAACGGCCTTCAGGCCAGTCCCTTTGGGACGCAATACGGAATACGCAATACGCGCGCCCAGCCCACCACCGGGAGATGCACCCCCTTGCCGTTAACCCCGCCCGAATCTATACTGCGCGCCAACCGGCTACAGTAACCGCTCTCGGCCTTTGCGTCGCCGCATGCTCAAGCTTGCTGCACCCCGATTCCGTACCCTTCTGCGCCTGGCGGTTGTGCTGTCCGCCGGTGTTCCCTTGGCTTACCTCGCCCTCCTGGGGACCTTCAACGCCAATCCGGCCGCGCGCCTCGTGCTGGGCAACGTGATCCTGGTCGCCGCGGGCTTCCTGGCCACGGGCGCCCTGGCCTACGCGGCTCGCACGGCCAGCGTCGATCAGCCGCATGTGCGCCAGGCCTGGACCCTGCTGGCCCTGGCTCAGCTTTTCACCACGCTCGGCGATCTCGTGTGGGCCGTGGCCGAGATTTCTGGCCAGACGCCGCCCGTGCTGGCTGACGCCTTTTACCTGGCCTACTACCCCTTGTTTGTGCTGGCCATCCTGGTGCTGCCCACGCCGCCCATCTCGCGCGTTGAGCGTCTGCGGCTGCTGCTGGACATGGCCATCCTGGTATTGGGCGCGGGGTTGGTGCTGTGGGCCTTCTGGCTCGGCCCGCGGGTGGCGGTCGGCGCGGCGGAGGCGGACCGGCTGGGCTATGTCCTGGCCTACCCGGTCGGCAACACGGCCCTGTTCTTTGCCCTGGTGATCCTGCTGCTGCGCCAGCACACCGCCGACCGGCTGCCCGTGCTGCTGCTGGCCGCCAGCGCGCTGGTGCTGGTGGTGACTGACATGATCTTCGGGCGGGATTTCGTCATGGGCAACTACGCCAGCGGTGGGCTGCTCGACCTGGGCTGGCTGTTGAGCTATGCCTTGATGGGCCTGGCCGGCGTGGTGCAGGCCGCCAGCGTGCCGGGGCCGGCCGGCGCCGCGGAGGCCGGCTCGCCGCGTCTGCGGCGGCTGGTGCTGCTGCTGCCGTACGTCGTCCTGGCGACGGCCTACCTTCTGCTGCTGTGGGGCCGCAACCATCAGATGACCATCAGCTTTCCCGCGTTGGGGGTCAGCGTGGGCGGCATCATGCTGCTGGTGCTGGTGCGGCAGTTCGTGGCCATGAATGAGAACAACCGGCTGCTGCGGGCCGCGCAGCGCCGCCGGGAGGCCGACGCGGTTCTGCTGGCGCTCTCACGGCAGCTGCTGGTGGCGGCCGATGAGGCTGCCGTGGCGCAGGCGGCCGTGCAGGTGGCGGCCACGGCGCTGCAAGGCGAGCTGAGCCTCCTGGCGCTAGTCGATGCGCAGGGCCGCTTGCGGACCGTGGCCGGCTGGGGCTGGCCCGCGGAGGTGAGCGGCACGCAAGCGTGCTTGCCGCTCACGTTTGAGGCGGGCGCGGCCTCGCAGTTGGGCTACACCCTCGAGCGCGGCCAGCCGGTGGTGGTGGCGGACTACGCGGCCCCGCAGGCCTTCCAGATCTTGCCGGAGGTGCGCGCGCACGGTGTGGTCTCAGGCGTCAGCGTGCCCATGTTCATCGAAGAGCGCGTGGTCGGGGCGATGCTGGTACACAGCCGGGTCAAGCGCGCGTTCACCGAGGATGACGTGCGCCTGCTGGCGCTCATTGCCAACCAGGCCGCCGCCGCGATCGACCGCGCGCGCCTATTTGAAGTCCGCCGCCGCCAGCTGGATGAGCTGACCGTGCTGCACGCCGTGGCCTCGGCCGGCGCCGAGGCCGTGGGTGAAGACCAGCTGATTGCGCGCGTCACCGGCATCGTCAGCGCACAGCTCTACTGGTCCAACCTGGGCGTGCTGCTGCTGGACCGCGAGGCCGGGCTGCTGCGCACGCATCCCTCCTACATCGGCGACGGCAACTTCACCACGCCCCTGGGCCAGGGCATCACCGGCCACGTGGCCCTCACCGGCCAGCCGGCGCGCGTGGGCGATGTCAGCGTGGACCCGCGCTACATCGAGCAGGAGCCCGACATCCGCTCGGAGCTGTGCGTGCCCATGCGGGTGGGCGAGCAAGTCATCGGCGTGATCAATGTGGAGAGCGACCGCCTCAACACCTTTGCCGAGGCCGATGAGCAGCTCGTGACCACCATTGCGCGCCAGTTGGCCACCGCGCTCGAAAAGCTGCGGCTGTTTGAACGGCTCTTCCAGGCCGAGCAGCAGCGCGCCGGCGAGCTGGAGGCCGTGCGCCAGGCGGGCCTGGGGCTTACCGCCAGCCTGGACCTCCAGGCCGTGCTGCGCGCCATCTTGCAGAGCGCGCTGCGGCTGGTGCCCAGCGCCCAGGAAGCGTTTGTGTTTCTGTATCACAGCGAGGGCGGCGGCCGCCTGACCTTTGGCGCCTCGCGCTCGCGCACGCGCGAGGCGCCAACCTCGGAAGAATGGCTGCCGCGCTCGAGCGGGCTGACCTACTCCGTGGCCCGCACCGGCGAGCTGGTGATCATCTCCGACATGCGGCAGCACGCTCTGTTTGCCGATGCGCCCAGCGAGTGGGGTGGGGCGATCATTGGCCTGCCGCTCAAGATTGGCGCGCGCGTGGTGGGCGTGATGAACGTCGCCTATCCGGCGCCGCGCATCTTCCCCGAGTCCGAGCTGCGCGTGCTGCGCCTGCTGGGCGACCAGGCCTCGATCGCCATCGAGAACGCCCGTCTGTTCCAGGCCGAGCGCGTGGCGCGCGAGCAAGCCGAGGCGCTGCGCGAGGTGGCTGGCACCCTGAATGCCAGCCTGGACCGGCAGCATCTGCTCCAGCTCATCCTGGAGCAGTTGGCGCGCGTGGTCAGCTTCGACAGCGCCTCGGTGATGCTGTTCAACGGCGACCGGCTCGACATCGTGGCCCATAAGGGCTTTCACGTCCAGGCCCAGGCCTACGTCCCGGTCTCGGTAGGGCCGCTGCGCCACCTGGCCGATGTGATTGACACCGGCCGGCCGGTGATCATCCCCGACACGTCCAGCGACCCGCGCTGGCGCACCCTGAGCGGCAGCGAGTACATCCGCTGCTGGCTAGGGGTGCCGCTCGTGGCCCAGGGGCGTGCCATCGGCCTGCTCAACCTGGACCACGAGCAGGCGGGTCACTACACCGAGCGCGACGCGGAGCTGGCGACCGTCTTCGCCAACCAGGCCGCCGTGGCGATTGAAAACGTCCGCCTGTTTGAGGCCGAACGCCGGCAGCTCAGCCTGGCGCAGACGCTCCAGGCGGTGGGCGCCTTGCTGACGGCGCAGATGAGCCTGCCAGAGGTGTTTGAAAACATCTTCGACCTGCTGGCCCAGGTGGTGGAATACGACAGCGTCTCGGTGCAGCTCCTGATGCCCGATGGCGGCCTGGAGCTGGCGGCCGGGCGCGGCTTCCCCGACATGGAGGCGGCCCGCGAAAATGTGCGCTACGTCTCCGAGCAGCGCCGCGTGGAGCAGTGGCTCCAACAGCGTCTGATGGTGATCCCCGACATCGAGATCGACCCGCGCTGGATCCGCACCGGCGGAGCCGAATATGTCCGCTCGTGGATCGGCGCGGCCCTGGTGGTCAAAGGCAACCTGGTGGGCATCCTCGCCACGGACAGCGCCACCCCGAACACGTATAACGCTTCGATGGGCGAGACGGTGCAGGCCTTTGCCAATCAGGCCGCCGTGGCCATTGAGAATGCCCGCCTCTTTGAGGCCTCCCAACGGCAGACCCAAGCCCTGGCCGGCCTGTACAACACTGCCCTGGCCACTGGCAGCGTGCTCGAAACCGACGTGCTGCTGCAGCGGTTCTACGAGCAGGTCCGGCACCTGCTGAGTCCCGACACGTTTACGGTGGCCTTTTATCACGCCGACAGCGATGAGCTGGAAGTGGTCTCGGCGGTGGAGGATGGGCGGGCTTCCGAGGACGTTCTGCCGTTGGGGCGCCTGCCGGTGAGCCAGGGCCTTACCGGCTGGGTGACGCGGCAGTGCAAATCGCTGGTGATTGATGACCTGCAGGCCAACCCGCTCCCGGTGCCGCCGCGCTATGGCATGCGCCCGGCGCGCTCGTGGTTGGGCGTGCCCCTGATCGCCCGCGACCGCAACCTGGGCGTGGTGTCGGTGCAGTCCTTCCGGCCGGGCGCCTTTAACGAGGCCGACCAGCGCTTTCTGGAGTCGGTCGCCAGCCAGGTGGCCATTGCCATCGAGAATGCCCGCCTGTATGCCGAGATCAGCGCGCGGGCGAATGAGCTGAGCCGCCTGTATGCCGCCGCCCAGGACCTGGGCGCCAAGCTGGAGCCGCGCGCCGTGCTGGAGCAGTTGGCCAAGCACCTGACCGAAGCCGTGGATGCCACCAGCGGCTACGTGGTGGAAGTCAACCTCGGCAGTGAGAACCTGACCGTGCTGGCCGAATACTGCACCGCCGCGGCCACGGCCGAAGAGCGCACCTCCAGCCTGGGCAAGGTGTATTCCCTGGTTGATCATCCCACCATCAGCCGTGCCATCACGCGCCTGAGCGTGATGGAGATGCAGGTCGATGACGGCAAGCTGACCGACTACGAACAGGACAACCTGCGGCGCTTTGGCGTAAAGTCGGCGCTGGTGGTGCCCATCGTCGCGCGCGGCGAGGTGCTGGGCGAAGCGGAGATTTGGGAGAGCCGCCGGGTGCGCGTCTTCAGCCTGGCCGAGCGCCGCATGCTCCAGACCTTGTGCCAGCACGCGGCCGGGGTGATCGAGAATGCGCGGCTCTACGCCTCCATCCGGCAGCACGCCGAAGAGCTGGAGCAGCGTGTGGTGGAGCGCACCCGCGAGCTGGCCGAGGCCAACTCGCGCCTGCAGGAGCTGGACCGGCTCAAGGACCAATTTATCTCCAACGTCTCGCACGAGCTGCGCACGCCCCTGACCAACATCAAGCTGCACCTGGGCCTGCTCGAGAAGCGGGGCGCCGAGGCGCTGGCGCGCTACCTGCCGACCCTCCAGCGCGAGACCGAGCGCCTGCGCCGCTTGATCGAGGACCTGCTGGACCTGTCGCGGCTGCAAACCCAGCCCGAAACCCTGCGCCGCGATTTTCACGCGTTGGACGACCTGCTGGGCGAGGTGCTGACCGTCCACGCCGCCCGGGCCGACGCCAAGGGCCTGGCGCTGCGCTACGAGAACAGCCCTGACCAGGTGGTGGTGCCCGTGGACCGCGCCCAGATGATCCAGGTCTTCACCAACCTCATCGGCAACGCCGTGGCCTACACCCCCACCGGCGGCCAGGCCGTGGTGTCGTCGTTCGTCGCCAAGATGGGCAGCACGCCCGGCGTGACCATTCGCTTCCACAACGACGGGCCGGCCATCCCCCCCGAAGACCTGCCCCATCTCTTCCGCCGCTTCTACCGCGGCCGCACCGCCCACGACTCGGGCGAGCCGGGCACCGGCCTGGGCCTGGCCATCTGCCGCGAGATTATCGAGCGCCACGGCGGCCAGATTGAGGTCACCAGTACCACCGGCGAAGGCACCACGTTTGAGGTTTGGCTGCCGCTGAACTAACCGGACAACGTTAGTTCAGTCACCTGCGAGCTGACACAGCCTGCCGGACGCCCGGCGCCACTTCGACGCTCATCCAGATGCTGAGCTCCAGGCCCCTTGTGCCCGCCCTGAATGACTTTGCAATCGCCGTGGAGGCCTCGTGAGACCCTCTTCACAGTTCTAGCTGGATAAGATTTGTCCGGACACACCAAACAGGGGAAGTATTAGGCACGTGGCTGAAGTTTAATGAGCACTATCCCTAACATAATTCCTAACAATTATTTACGGTCTGGGAACATTCACACGCTGTATAGTGCCCATCGTGCGATCATAGAACAAAACATTGTAGCAGTTTCGCAAGGCATTACTCAGAATATCCTGGCACTGACTGATCGGACCAGGTGCCAAATTGGTCGCGGTTGATGAAAATACCAGCACTTGTCCATTCGCGGATAGGCTTAGTTGCCCGCTCGAACAACCCTCAAAGTGCGGGACGTATCCATCGACACCATTGGACGGGGCACCATCAACTGCGCGATTTATCGGTAATGTTGTGCCCGTCTGCCGATCGCGCAGAATTATTTCACCATCGATATATGCAACATAGCGCCCATCTCCTGAAAAACGCGGAGCGATCCCGCCTGGCTCAGAGGTGTCGGCCTGCCAGTCGTAAATCACATTATAAAAACCGACTCTTCGGCCGTCGGTTGAAATTCCGATCTCATAACCACATCGCCCAAGCCCTCTCGGCTCATTGGCAATGATGCGCACTAGGCCTTCTGTTTCCTGATCATAGACAAAAACATCACCGCAGTTGTATTGGTTTCCATCGCCCATCGTGCAGCTCTCTATGTCATTTGTGACTAAATTGCCTGCAAAGGACCAGAAAGCAATGTAACGCCCATCGGCAGAAATGACAGGTGCGGTACTGTCACCGTTTCCAGCGCTCCCATCGACTGCCGTGCTCACCCTTTTCGTTTCACCAGTAACCCGATCATGCAAAAAAATGTCCCAGATATCACGGTTATCCCCTGCGACAAGATTGCTGGCAATTGAGCTAAAAACAACAAAACGCCCATCATCAGAAAGTCCCGGTTCAGTGCTTGCACCATTCCCTGCCTCGCCACTACTGGATCGGCTCACCTTGTCAGTAGTTCGCGTAACACGATCATGTATAAAGACGTTCAGGGCAATCGCGGCTTCGTTGTCAACTAAGTTAGTACTGTCAGACCAGAACACTACGACTTGACCATCTGCTGAAACGCTAGGAGAGCCACTATTGCCATCGCCTGGCACCCCACTACTAGATATGCTCACAATCTCCGTTGTATTTAGCTGCCGATTAAACGCAAAAATGTCAGAGCAACTTTGTGTGCCGACTGGCCCCAAGCATTCTCGGATATCTTGATCGACCAGGTTGTTTGCAGATGACGAAAATACAACAATATTCCCGTTGGCAGACACATCAGGGGACAAACTATCGCCAAAAAGCGTTGAGGGCAATATCTGAGTTGGGGAGGGCGTGGATATGGGCGCAACTGGCGTCCTAGTCATAGCCGACTGGGCAGTTGCGGTCGCGCGCGGAATCGGCGAGACCACCTCGGAGATAGTTGCTTCAGGAGAACTCGTACTACGTATCGACGGACCGGTCGAAACACAAGCAGTCAAGACTAATGGTATTAGTAGGATCAATCTTTCAATTGACTTGACTGCGTGGAATTGACATGACCGAGGGCCGGAGGCATTGTCGTGGCGGGATCGTCTCATAACCTGTCGATGCGCAGACCAAAGGCCTAGACTGAAGGCTGCAATTCGGATTTTACCTTGCTAGCAACAGTGTGTTCACCATTAACGGCGGACTTCGCGGCGAGTTTCTGGGTGGCCTCTAGACGAGCATGCATCTGCTCAATTTCGCGGGCCATGACTAAAATGACCAGTCCAAGCCCCAGAACAACCAACCATAGGACAACGTAGCTAATCAGCCAGAAGCCGGTCATAACCCACCCTCCTGATGAACGAATTTCAGCACTTGCCGGATAAGCAGGGAAAGCATCAGAAGGCCAGAGACGACAAGCACCAGCGGCAAGCCCCATCCAACCAGGATTACGTGCTGCAGAAGGTATGCACTTGCGTTGGATACCAATGTCAGCGAAAATGCTGAGTTTTGGCCTGATACCACGATCTGAAAGGCAAGCGCTACTAGCACGGCATTGCGGATAAGAAGCTTTCGACCGATCTTGCGCGACCGTGCGCCAGAACAACCGCAGCTCACGTTCCTACGGCCGCGCAGTAAGTTGGTGCCTATTGCGAGCATGAAACCCAACAGCAGAATGCTACTAGCCAATGCGGCCAGTTTCACAGCTATGCCACTGATCAACAGCAGTCCAATAGCCAGTTCGATAAGCGGTAAAGAGCTTGCAACAAAATGGACCCCACGCTTTGGAAGCAATTGATAGTCGAATACTGTCTTGGTAAACGCCGTGCGATTCCCGAGCTTGCCCAGGGCTGCACTCATGAAAACAACAGCTAACAGCCATCTGGCTAAAATGCTAAATAGAGGACTATGGAACAATGCTATGGCATTCATAAGGAGCAACTCGCTACTTCGGTTTAGAAACCTGCCCGACGTCGAGTATAAGCAGCCCGGCTCTAAGGTCCGCTATGTAAACATGTCCGCTAGATATTGCCATTTGGGACGCCGCTACTGTTTGCTTAGTGCCAATTACGCGCGGTTCGACCGGGCTGCTAACGTCGATGATTTGCATCCCTTCTTCTCCCAACACAAATACATTATTTTCCATTACGGCCAAATCACGACCAGCGGTTGTGAGAGTTTGTGAGGCGATACGGAGTGGTCTATTGGGATTACCTAAATCGATTACGCCGATTTCGGCAGAACAATCTCCGTAAAAACATGCCTGCCTTGCAGCGTAGACAAATTCCTCTGTGGCGGTGATTGAGCTATATCCTGGCACTGCAACAGAGCTCACCAAATTAGGCGCAGTTGGATCACTCATGTCAAAGACATGCAAGGTACCATGACACCCGCTCTCATTGCACGCACCAATCACTACATAGGCATACTGGCCTGCAACTGCGAGGTCCGCGATATCGGTCTCCGGCAGAATGATGAAGGCCAACTCTTGTGGCTCCGAGGGGTTTGACACATCAATGACATAAAGACCAGTGTTGTGTAGCCTATTTCCAACCGCAAGAACTCTGTGATCAATAACGGCTAAGGCGTTCACGTTCATCGGTAATTCTAGCCAACCTATTTCAGCTAATTGATGGGGACGTTGAGCATCTATGATGCGCAGCCCATCTTCTCCCATACTCACATAGAGCCGGCCCTCCTCTCCAACCACATTGCCGGCACTGGAGATACAAGATTCACATTGCTGCGACAGAGTCAAAGCACTACTAAGGATGGGCATTGTCGGGTCTGTAACATCAATGGCAAGAAGTTGGCGGTTGCTAGCACCCACATAAGCGAACTGGCCTAACACCATTACGCTTGTCAACGGTCCTACAGTCTTCAACTCTGCATTTACCTTCAGCAGGCCCTGGCTCGAAATGGATAACACTTGTAAGCCGGTGTCGGTGGCGACAAAGACAAGATCTCTTAGTACGCGCAAACCCCGGCCAGCGTTTGAGTCGGTTGTGTTGCTGCCAAGTGAAATGTTCGAACTCAATTCCGGCATTTCCGGATTGCTAATATCAGCAGCTCTGACTATGCGGGGGCAAAACACCGTGATGTCGCAGTACCTATTGCTACTCATGAAAGCGTATCCGTCGACAATTGTCACATCGTCGAATGCGGCGCTCATCTCAACGATACCAAGCTGGCGTGGCTGTGCTGGTTCAATAACGTCCACCACTCTCAAGCTGTAGCCGACCACGTAGGCATAATTCTCAACGACGGCCACAGCCTGAGCATCTCCAGTATCCAACGTGCTAACTAACACCGGCTTCGCTGGATTGGAGATATCAACGATACGGAGCCCACCGTGGCCATTATCACCGTCATCCGCAGCGACGTAAGCGTAATTCCCAACGACAGCAACAGCCTTTGCTTCTCCCGGAAGGGAAATTGATCCGGCCTGGCGCGGTTCTGTAGGATTGCCAATGTCTATCACCTGTAATCCATGGCGCCCATCTGCCACGTAGGCGTAACGTCCCTGTAGCGTTACTCCGAGGGCGAATCCTGGTGTGTCAACTGAACTGATGGTGCGCGGCGAATCTGCAACAGTAATATCAATCATTACCAGTCCTTCGCGGCCAATTGTCACGAAGGCATATTTATCTTGAACTGCAATCCCTTGAACCAGGCTCAGGAGCATCTCACTCGTTGAGACGAGGCTAGGTGCGGTTGGAGAGATAATGGAAACAACGCCCAGTCGATTGCCGATGCCAAGATAAAGGGTGTCACCTTCGACTGCTAGGGCTCTAGATACTCCGCCAACTTGTGCCGTCACCGGTATTTCAACAGGAGGCGCCTGTGTAGCGGTGATAGAGGCGGTATGGGAAGGAGCAGGAGACCGTGTTGGACGAGGGGTAAATGAAGCTGGCACAGAGGTGACAGAGGAAACCGGAGGCGCCACCGTACTTGGTGACAAAACAGGCACGGTGGCGCTTATTTCGGTCGCAGGACCTGGTGAAGGCGACCTACATGCCGTCACGAGCAAGCCAACTATGACCAACCTAATTGCCACGTTGTATCGTCTCACGCCGAAATTAACCTGTAGAGGCTCCCACTGAATTTACTCTGGCGCTCACTATCCACCGAGACCCATGCTTATCCAAGGCGCGCATTTCCGGCCAACCATGGTGAAGCTCTCCTAAGAGCAAACTGGCCGAATCAACAACCAGACAATCACTTCTGTTCATAAACTCTAACACAGGCCATCATTGATTGTCCACTGATAGACCCATGACGTCTGACCGTAAAGCACACTTGTGAAAGTAAATAGTGCAGGTTCATCGTGACTCAATCTGGGTTGGCATGAAGTAACCGCTCCCGTAAGCGGTCAAAATTAGGGTTGGATGTCGCAAGTCAACCTCGATCTTCTGTCGTAAGCGCTTGATGCAGCTTCTTACTTGATCGGAAGTTCCAGAAGTGCCGGACTTGTAATTCCAACCGGCTTGCAGCAGCTCCGATGCCGACACGACGCGCCCGGCATGGTTGACCATATGGCTCAGGACGCGGAACTCGAGGTTGGTGAGATGCACTGGTTGTCCGGCCAGTTTGACGTGACCCGTTACCAGATTGAGTTCGAGCGATCCGATCAATGTAGCCGGCATCTCATTTTGAGAGCTGTTCGGCAAACCGTGGTAGGGCTGTCTGCAGTGACATGGCTTCCCCTGGGCGATTGGCTCCTTCGTTAGATTCTGCCTACTTCATTCTGCGCGTGACCCCTCAACGAAGCCCTCACTGGACGTAATGTAACGTCTGTCGTTTCAGACTCATTTTGTGCCCAAAGTGATATAATTTGTGATATCCTGCACATGCAAATGTGCGCTTGGCAACGACCGACCGCTTTTGGCAGGTAACAACCTATGGAACTGATAGGCAAGGTGGCGCTCGTCACAGGCGCTGGCCGTGGTATTGGCCGTGCCATCGCCCGGGGTTTGGCCCAGGCTGGCGCCCGCGTGGCCGTCAACGACGTGGACGCGGCGAGTGCCCAGCGGACGGCCGCTGAGCTGACGGCGGCCGGTTTTGAGGCGGCGGCCTTCCCGGCCGACGTGGCCGACCCCGCGGCCGTGGACGCCATGGTTGCGGCGGTGCTCAGCCGCTGGCAGCGGCTGGATCTGCTGATCAACAATGCCGGCATCGAACCGCACGGCACCCTCCTCGACTTTTCGCTCGACGACTGGCAGCGCACGCTGGCCGTCAACCTCACTGGGCCTTTTCTCACCTCGCGCGCCGCTGCGCCCTGCCTGCAGGCTCAGGGCGGGGGTGCCATCGTCAACATCAGCTCCATTGCCGGCCGCGCGGCTGGCCTGCGCAATCGCGCCGCCTACGTGGCCGCCAAGACCGGCCTGCTGGGCTTCACCCGCGAATGTGCCCGCGAATTCGCCGCCTACAACATCCGCGTGAATGCCGTCTGCCCCGGGGTCATCATCACCGAAATGACCGCCCACCTGCGCGACAACGAACAGATGATGCGCAAATGGATGGAAGATATTCCCCAGGCGCGCCTGGGCCAGCCCGAGGATGTGGTGGGCCTGGTGGTCTTCCTGTGCAGTGATGCCGCGCGCTACATCACCGGCCAGGCGATTAACGTGGATGGCGGCAAAGTGATGAGTTAGCCATGAACAATCTCGGCGAGTTCATCAAACACTTGGAAAAAACCGGCCAGCTCTTGCGTGTCACCACGCCGGTGAGCCGCGACCTGGAGATTGCCGCCATCGCCGACAAGGTGATGAAGGGACCCAAGGACCGCAACAAGGCCCTGCTGTTCGAGAACGTCGCAGGCTTCGATATGCCGGTGGCTATCAACCTGTTTGGCTCCGACCAGCGCATGGCGGCCGCGCTGGGCGTGGACGACGTCGAGGCGCTCAACGAGCGCCTGGCCAAGTTGGTGGACTTCCGCCTGCCGCAGGGGTTGGGGCCGATGCTGGATCGTGCTCAGGATTTCTTTGGCGTGCTGCGCTCGATCGGCCTGGGGCCGACCATCGTGCGCCATGGCCCATGCCAGGAAGTCGTCATCACCGACGCGCCGAACGTCAACCGGCTGCCCGTGCTCAAGTCCTGGCCGGGCGACGGCGGGCGCTTTATCACCCTGATGCAGGTCATTACCCGCGACCCGCTCACGCGCGCGCGCAACGTGGGCCTGTACCGGCTGCAGGTGTTGGACGATGACAAGCTCATCGTCCACTGGCAGCGCCACAAGGGCGGCGCCGAGCACGAGCGCAAGGCGCGCGAGCAGGCCAAGGAGAAAATCCCGGCCGCCATCGTGCTGGGCGGCGACCCGGCCAGCATGTGGTGTGCCTCCGCGCCCCTGCCGCCCAACATCGACGAGTACCTGCTGGCCGGCTGGCTGCGCGGCAAGCCGGTGGAGTTCGTCAAGTGTGTCAGCCAGCCGCTCGAGGCGCCAGCCCAGGCCGAGATCGTCATCGAGGGCTACGTCGACCCTAACGAGCACGCGCCCGAGGGCCCTTTTGGCGACCACACCGGCTACTACACCCCGGTCGAGCCCTTCCCGGTCTTTCACGTCACGGCCATCACCCACCGCCGCCAGCCGGTCTACCCCACCACCATTGTGGGCATCCCGCCGGTGGAAGACGTGTACATGGGCAAGGCCACCGAGCGCCTCTTCCTGCCGCTGCTGCGCCTCTTTGTGCCCGAGGTGCTGGACTATCACATGCCGGCCGAGGGTGTGTTCCACAACCTGGTCATCCTCAAGATCCGCAAGCGCTTTCCCGGCCACGCACGTAAGGTGATCTTTGCGGTGTGGGGACTGGGGCTGCTGATGCTGGCCAAGGCCGTGGTGGTGGTGGACGAGTGGGTGGACGTCCACAACCTGTCGCAGGTGGCCTGGCAGGCGCTGGGCAACGTGGATTGGAGCCACGATGTGGTGATTGTGGACGGGCCGACCGACCACCTGGACCATGCGTCCTACCGCCACTCCTTTGGCGGCAAGATCGGCGTGGACGCGACGGCGAAGGGCCCAGACGAAGGCTACACCCGCGGCTGGCCGGAGGTGGCGAGGATGGATGAGGCGACACTGAGGTTGGTGGAAGAGAAGTGGTCTCAGTACGGTGTGTAAGTGCGTAAGTGTTTAAGTGCATAAATCACTTACACACCTACACATCTACACACTTACACACATGTTTTCCCGCCTCCGCGCCTTCCTCGACCTCATCAAATTCGAACACACCGTGTTCGCGCTGCCGTTCGCCTACCTGGGCATGGTACTGGCGGCGGGCGGCTGGCCGGGCTGGGCGACGTTCTTCTGGATCACGGTCGCCATGGCCGCGGCGCGCACCGCGGGGATGAGCCTCAACCGGCTCATCGACCGGCACAGCGATGCCCGCAACCCGCGCACGGCGCGCCGGCCCATCCAGAGCGGCCAGATTTCGGTGCAGACCACGGCGGTGGGCGCGGTGCTGTCGCTGGTGGTGCTGGGCGTGGCGGCCTGGATGCTCAACCCGGTGGCGTTCCTGCTGTGGCCAGGCGCGCTGGTGTTTTTGGTGGGCTATCCGTATACCAAGCGCTTCACCTGGCTCTCGCACTTCTGGCTGGGCTTTACCGATGGCCTGGCGCCGGCTGGGGCCTGGGTGGCCGTGACCGGGACCTTCTGGCGGCCGGAAGACCTGCCGGCCTGGCTGCTGCTGGCGGCCCTGACCTTTTGGATCGGCGGCTTTGACCTGATCTACGCCTGTCAGGATGTGGACTTTGACCGGCGGGAGGGCCTGCACTCCTTCCCGGCGCGGTTTGGCATCGCCGCGGGTTTGCGGCTGGCGCAGGCGTGCCATTTGCTGACGGTGCTGCTGCTGGGTGGGGTGGGGGTGTGGTTTGGCCTGGCCTGGCCCTATTGGCTGGGGCTGGCGGCCATTGCAGCCTTGTTCACGTGGGAACATTCAGTGGTGCGGCCCGACGATCTGTCGCGGGTGAACCTGGCCTTCTTCAACCTCAACGGCTATATCAGCCTGACCGTGTTTACGGCCACCGTCTTGGCGCTGTGGCTGGCTTAGCCACCGGATGCTCCCGGAGATCACCAATGAACGTTTCCATAGCCCAAGCCCGCCGGGCCGCCCAAGGAATATCCGTCCGGCGCCTGGCCCCTGTGGTTTGTGGGCTTTGCCTTCCTGCACAATCGCCGCTTTGGCCTGCTGTTCCTGTTGGGCCTGATCCTGGACGTGATCCTGCGCAGCCTGAATGTGCTGTAAGTTGGTCCGGGGTAGTCCTGGTCCTCAATGTTCGCGGCGGAGTGCCAGATCCGGCGGGAGCGGAAACATGACAGGCGCTTGCGGAGACATACTTGACCCCCGCGGGGGAGAGAAGAGATGAACCGATGCTGAAGAAACTGCACGTGGCCGTTGCCCTGCTGATGCCCCTGGCGCTGGTTCTGGCGGCTTGCGGCGGCGCCACGCCGGTAGGCCCCACCCAGCCAGTCACCGTCCGCTTCGCCATGCTGCCCATCCTCGATGCGCTGCCGATGTTCGTGGCGCAGGCGCAGGGCTACTTTGACGCCGAGAACATCAAGATTGAGGTGATCCCTGTGGCCTCGGCCGCCGAGCGCGACCAGATCATGCAGGCCGGCCAGGCCGATGCCATGGTCAACGACCTGGTCTCGACCATGTTCTATAACAAGGACGAGACCACCATCGTGATTGTGCGCTTTGCCCGCACCGCCACGCTGGAGTTTGCGCAGTACTTTATCCTGGCCGGCAAGGACTCGGGCATTACCAGTGTCGATGGCCTGAAGGGCGTGGAAATCGCGATCTCGGATGCCACCACCATCGACTACATCACTGACCGGCTGCTCCAGGCCGAGGGTTTTGCGCCGGCCGACATCAAGACCGTGGCCATCCCCAACATTCGTGACCGCCTGGCCGCCCTGGGCGACGGCACGGTGAAGGCCGCCACCATGCCCGACCCGGCCGCGGCCGGCGCCATCGCCGGTGGGGCCACCGTCGTCGTCTCTGACGCCGCGCACCCCGAGCTGGGCCACAGCGTGCTCTCGTTTAGCGCCGACTTCGTGGCGCAGCACCCGGAGGCCGTGCGCGGCTTCCTGGCCGCCTGGGAGCGCGCCGTGGCTGATATCAACGCCGACAAGGGCAAATGGGACGAACTGCTGGCGGCCAACAGCCTGCTTTCCGAGCAGCTCATCGGCAAATACACGCTGCCGACCTATCCCACGGCCGGCGTGCCCAGCGAGGCCCAGTTCGCCGATGTGCTGGCGTGGGTGAAGGAGAATGGGCTGATCACGACCGACGTGGCTTACGGCGAGTCGGTGAATGCGACCTTCTTGCCAAAGTAAAGTGGACAGTGGTGAGTGGTTAGTGGGCAGAAATTAACATGATCCAAGCCCGCTCCCTCGCCTTCGCTTACCCCGGCGGCCGCCCAATCTTTTCTGGCTTCAACTGGTCGGTGGAGGCGGGCGAGGCGTGGGTGGTCCTGGGGCCGTCGGGCTTTGGCAAGTCCACCCTGCTATATCTGCTGGCCGGGCTGCGCACGCCCACGGCCGGCGAGATCCGCATTGAGGGCCAGGTCATCGCGCGGCCGCGGCCCCGCACCGGGCTGATCTTGCAGGACTATGGCCTGCTGCCGTGGGCCACCTGCGAGCAGAACGTTAGCCTGGGGCTGCGCGTGCATGGCTTCTACGGCCCCGACGGCACCCACGCGCCGCTGGACCATCGGCCCGGCGACGTGCGCGCCCAGACCGAGCACTGGCTCCAGCGCCTGGGTCTGCTGCCGGTGCGCCAGCACTATCCCGCCCAGCTTTCGGGCGGCCAGCGCCAACGCACCGCCATCGCCCGCACCCTGGCCCTCAACCCCGACCTGCTGTTGATGGACGAGCCCTTTGCTTCGCTCGATGCGCCCACCCGTGAGAATCTGCAGAACCTGACGCTGGAGCTGCGCGCCGAACAGCGCCTGACCACGGTGGTGGTGACTCACTCCATCGAAGAGGCGGCCTTCCTGGGCCAGAAGATCCTGCTGTTTGGCCAGGCTACCGAGTTTATCGAGAACCCCGGCGCCGGGGCGCGCGACTACCGCGATCAGCCCGCCTATCAAGCCATGATCCAGCATCTGCGCGCTCGGCTGGGCGTGCTGAGCCAGCTCAGCCCGCTGAGCCAGCTCAACCCACTGAGCCAGATCAACCCGCTGGGCGCCGTCGGCGAGGGGATCTAACGTGCGCAAGCGTGACCTCCTGCTGGGCACCCTGTTCTTGCTGGCGGCGTGGCAGGCGCTCTCGTGGCTGGTCAGCTCGGGCGTCTTGCCCTTGCGCGCGCGCACCAACATCCTGCCCGGACCGCTGGAGGTCTTCCCGATATTCTTCGCCGAGCTGCCCGGCGAGCTGGGCAGCCACTTTTTGGTCAGCCTGTGGCGGGTGCTGGCCAGCATGTTCCTGGCCGTGCTGCTGGCCGTGCCGGCGGGTCTGGTCATGGGCCAGAGCCGCCAGCTCAACCGGCTGTTCTCGCCCCTGGTCTACCTGACTTACCCCGTGCCCAAGGTGGTTCTGGTGCCGGTGGTCGTCCTCTTCTTTGGCGTGGGCGATCTATCCAAGATCATCGTCATCACCCTGATCTTGTTCTTCCAAATTCTCGTTCTGGTGCGCGACGCGGCCGCGGGCCTGCGCGCCGAGCTGATTAATTCGGTGCGGTCGCTGGGGGCGGGGCGGCGCGCGCTGTTCTTCTACGTCTATCTGCCGGCCAGCCTGCCCGCCGTGCTCACCGCCCTGCGCGTGTCGGTGGGCATTGCCGTGGCCGTGCTGTACGTGGCCGAGCTGTACGCCACGCGCCAGGGCCTGGGCTACTACATCTTTCTACAGGGCAGCAGCCTGTTCAATTACCCGGCCATGTATGCCGGCATCGTGGCCATGGCCCTGCTGGGCCTGGGGCTGTACTTCACGGTGGATTGGCTTGAGCGCAAGCTTTGCCCCTGGAGGTTGGCGGCATGAGCACTTCCGATGAACGTCCGGTCAGCCCCTGGCAGTGGCTGCGGCCGGCGCTGGCGGCGGGGGTGGCGGTGCTGGCCGGCATCGCCTACGGCTTGCTCACGCGGGTGGCGTTTGGCTCGTCCGAGTTCAGCGATCTGTGAGGCGCTCACCAGCGGCCGCGTGCGGTTGCATCTGATCAGCACGCACCGTCTCACGACGCATTTCAGCGACTATGGCGGTTTGTGGACCGATTTCTTGAGGCGCGATTTGCAGCGCTACATCCTGAACATTGTCAAAGAGCGGAGCGAGGCACAGTGAGCCATCTCACTGGCGCCGACCGCGCGCACTACGTGCGGAATATGTTCGGCCGCATTGCGGGCCGCTACGATGTGATGAACCGCCTGATGGCCGCCGGGCAGGACGTGCGCTGGCGCCGCCAGGTGATCGACCTGGCGCGGCTGCCGGCGGGGGGGCGCCTGCTGGACCTGGGCACGGGCACGGGCGACCTGGCCATGGAGGCTCTGCGCCGCGACGGCGGCCTGCGGGCGGTGGGCGGCGATTTCACCCTGGAGATGATGCGCGTGGGGCGGCGCCGGCCGCGGGGCCGTGCGGTGCGCTGGGCGGGCATCGACGCGCTGCGCCTGCCCTTCGAGGCCGGCCACT
>CAYUYN010000017.1:0-9573 GCA_964449185.1 uncultured Anaerolineales bacterium
ATCACCCACAACCTGGGCGTCATCGCGCAGATTGCGGACAACGTGGCCATCATGTACCTGGGCAAGGTGGTCGAGTATGGCCCGGTGCGGGAGATCCTCAACAACCCCAAGCACCCCTACACCGTCAACCTGCTCCAGGCCGTACCGCGGTTGGGCAAAACCGCCGGCCAGCACCTGGTGGCCATCGAGGGCTCCATCCCCGGCCCCTTCACGCGGCTGGCCGGCTGCCCGTTCCACCCGCGCTGTTCGGAGTTCATGGCGGGCCGCTGCGACACCCAGGTGCCCGCGGTGACGCAGATCAACGAGACCCATACCGTCAGGTGCTTCTTGTATGAACCCTAATGCCGCTAGCCCGCCCACCGCAGCCGGCGCGGCCGCGCCCAACTCCCGCCAAGACAGCATGGCCGACCAGCCGTGGCTGCTGGAAGTCAAGGGCCTGACTAAGAACTTCACTCTGCGCCAGAGCATGTTTGGGCGCGGGTCGGGCACGGTGCGCGCCATCGACGGCGTCAGCTTCCACATCCACCGCGGCGAGACGTTGGGCCTGGTGGGCGAGAGCGGCTCGGGCAAGACCACCGCCGGCCGCTCCATCCTGCGCGCGGTGGAGCCAACGGCCGGCGAGGTGCGCTTTCGCCTGGGCCAGGGCGAGGCCGTGGACATTGTCAAGCTGAACAAGCCCGACATGCGCGCCTTCCGGCGGCATGCGCAGATGATCTTCCAAGACCCGTATTCATCCCTCAACCCGCGCATGACCGTGCGCGATATCATCGGCGAGCCCCTGGTGGCCAGCGGACTGGCCAAAGGCTCCGAGCTAGACGACCGCATCCGCCAGGCGGCCCTGCGCTGCCAACTGAAGCTGGAGCACCTGCGCCGCTACCCGCACGCCTTCAGCGGCGGCCAGCGCCAGCGCATCGGCATTGCGCGCGCGCTGGTGGTGGAGCCCGAGTTTGTGGTGTGCGACGAGGCCGTCAGCGCGCTGGACGTGTCGATCCAGGCCCAGATCCTCAACCTGCTGATGGACACCCAGAAGGAATTTGGGCTGACCTACCTCTTCATTGCCCACGACCTGAGCGTGGTCGAGCACGTCAGCGATCGCGTGGCCGTGATGTACCTGGGCCGCATCGTCGAGCTGGCGCCCACCGCCAAGCTGTTCTACCAGCCGCGCCACCCCTACACGGCCGCGCTGATGTCGGCCATCCCGGCCCTCAACCCCGATGAGGTGATGCGGCCCGAGATGCTGGAAGGCGAGATCCCCAACCCGTCCAACCCGCCCAGCGGCTGCCACTTCCACCCGCGCTGCCGCTACGTGCAGGACGTGTGCAAGCAGGAGGTGCCCCTGCTGCGCGAGGTGGCGCCCGGCCAGTTTGCCGCCTGCCACTTTGCCGAATCCCTGACCCTCAAGGGCGCCAGCACGACCTAGCCCGCTGCCGCCATCAGCGCCTGGGCGTTCCATGGAAGCCCCGTCCACGCCCCCCACCCTAATAACCCAAAGGATCAATTGTCTATGACCACCAACCTCTGGCGCCGCTCGATGACCGACCGGCCCTTGGCCATCTCGCATCGCGGCCACTCCATTGAGTACCCCGAGAACACGCGCGCCGGCTACGAGCAGGCCATCGCGCTGGGCGCGGAGATGATCGAGTGCGACGTCAACCTCACCCGGGACGGCGTGCTGGTGATGATGCACGACTGGAAGCTCGACCGCACGACCAACGGCACCGGCCGGGTGAGCGACTCCACCTGGGACGAAATCCAGCGGCTGGATGCGGGCCGCAAGTTCAACGCACGCTTCGCCGGGGCCCCAGTGCCGCTGACCGAAGACACCTTGCTGTTCTACCGTGAGGCCGGCATCTATGGCTGCTTTGAGGTGAAGGGCGAGAACCAGGCCCAGGCCGAGCGCATCGCCAGTGACCTGGTGGACCTGTTCGTCAAGCACGATGCCCTGGGCTATGCGCTGATGAGCGGCTACAGCCACGCGGCGCTGGCCTTGGCCAGGGCCAAGGTGCCCGAACTGATGCTGGCCCCCGAGCGCCTGCCCGACGATACGCCCGCCGACCCGGCCGAGGTGGTGCGCCAGGCCAAGGCCCTGGGCACGACGATCATGCAGCACCAATACACGGTGCTGACCGAAGACGTGATGGCCGCCTATCACGGCATCGACGTGGCCGTTTGGTCGTGGACGGTGAACAGCGAGCAGAGCCTGGTGGACAGCCTGGCCCTGGGCGCCGACGGCCTGATGGGCGATGATATGGTCACGATGATGGCGGTCATCAACCGGCTGCGGCCCGCCAAAAAGGCGGCGTAAGACCCGCACGACGTGAAGATCACCCAGATCCGCACCCACAAGGTCAACCTGCCGCTGGTGACCGGCTACCGCTGGGCGCCGGGCGTGTACTTTGGCGCCACCAAGGGCCTGGTGGCCGTGGAGACGGACGAGGGTCTGACGGGCTGGGGCGAGGTGGCCAACCCCGAGCTGGCCGACGTGGTGGCGGCGGAGCTGGGCCCGCCCCTGATCGGCGCTGACCCCCTGGACATTGAAGACTGCAGCCGCCGCGCCCTGCCCGAGATCCGCACGCTCAAGAACACGCACGACGACAGCGTGGTGCGGGCCTTTGGCGGCGTGGAGATCGCGCTGTGGGACCTCAAGGGCCAGGCCCTGGGGATGCCCATCTACCAACTGCTCGGCGGCGCGGCGCGCACCGAATTAGGCGTGTCGGAATACTGGGCCTTGCGCGTGCCCAGCGCCACCGAGCCGGGCGAGGCCACCCCGCTGGAGGTGGCCCGCTATTGCGCCCGCATGCGCGAGACCTACGGCTCCACCCTGTTTGAGGGCAAGCTGGGCGTGCTGGACCTCGACACCGAGGTGCGGATGGTCAAGGAAATCCGCGCCGCCATCGGCCCGGATGCCACGCTGCGGCTGGACGCCAACATGGCCTGGCCGCTCAACACCGCCCGCCAGGCGCTGGAGCGGCTGGCGCCCTACAACATCGCCAACATTGAAGACCCGGCCGCCAGCTTCTTCGACATGGCCAAGCTGCGCCAGCACAGCGCCATCCCGTTCTCGAGCCACGTGCCCGACTTGCGGCTGGCCGTGGAGCTGGGCGTGCCCGACACGTTCGTGCTCAACGTCACCCGGCTGGGCGGCCTCCGCGAGACCATTAAGTTCATCGGCGCCTGCGAGACCATGGGCCTCGGTTTCTGGTTCTACAGCGGCGAGACCGCCGTGGGCACGGCCGCCTACATGCAGCTGGCGGCCGCCCTGCCCTACCTGGACCAGCCCGGGCAGTCTCTGCTGCGCTGGTACGCCGACGATGTGATCACCCCGCTCTTGGAGCCGCGCCGCAATGTGCTCCCCATCCCCAGCGGGCCGGGCCTGGGCATCCGCGTGGACCTCGACGCCGTGCGGCGCTGCCAGGACCGCTACGAGCGCGACGGTGTCATGCCGCAGCTCGGCGAGCCAGGCGCCACGCACCACCGCCGCTTCCCCGGCCAATAGCGTCCCAGCAGCGGAGTAAGCCAACATGAGCGTGGGCACCGTCTACCCGCCCGAGTGGCAGCGCTTTGCCGACCCGCAGACCGGCCGCCAGGTGCGTCAACTCACCGCCGCGGGCAACAACTGTCACCTGTACTACTACAATCCCTCGGTCACGCCCGACGGCCGCTTCCTGGTCTTTTACTCCGAGCGCACCGGGCGCAACAATCTGTTCCGCCTGGACTTGGCCAGCGGCGAGATCGTTCAACTGACCGACGCCGCCGATGTGCGCGCCGAGTATTGGCCGTTCACGCCGCCCATGCGCGGCCTGGGCGCCTGCCTGGCCTGCCTCGGCGATGGCGGGCGCCAGGTCTACTACTTTGAAGGCAACGACCTGTACGCGGTGGACCTTGAGCGCCTGGAGCGCACGCACCTCCTGACACTGCCGCCTGACCGCCGCCCCTCGATCCTGAACGCCGACGCGGCCGGGACCACGCTGGCCTTTGCCACCTGGGATGAGGCGCTGTTCTACCAGCGCTCGCAGCGTGCCTACGGCGGCGGAATCAGACCGCCGACGAGGGCATAGACTCCCAACGCCATCCCGGCCAGCCGCAGCCCATTGACGATATGGGGGACATTGAGCGGCGCGATACGTTTGAGCGCCTGCCGCCGCAGGCCATAAGCGACCACCAGACCGCCGGGAAAGCCGATGAAGTAGCGCGCCAGGGCGTTGGCCGTGTGATGCCAAATCTCAAGCGTCGGCATCAGGGGCAGCAGAACGAAGAAGATAATGAACAGCTGACATGGCCGCTCCAGTGGGGCGGCCTGCTAGGCCGGGCGCTGTCTGCGTAACAATTGCTGATGCGAATTGGCGCGGCGAGGCAGCCACCGAGTGTTGGCCGCTAGCCTTACCCTGCCTTTACACCCGCCATGAGCAGGCCAAGCGCCTCGGGAGTCGCCGCGCCGCGTTCGAACACACCCATAATTTGCCCCTCGTATATGACGGCGATTCGATCCGAGAGGGCCAGAATTTCGTCCAGGTCCTCCGAGATGAGCAGGAGTGCCGTGCCGCTGGCGCGCTGTTCCAGCAGCTGTTCGTGAATGAACTCCGTGGCGCCAATGTCTACCCCGCGCGTCGGTTGCGCGGCAACGAGGACTTTGGGGCTTCGGGATAGCTCGCGGGCCAGGATTAGTTTCTGAATATTGCCTCCCGAGAGATTCTTCAGCGGCGTTTCTAGCGTGGGCGTCTTCACGTTGAAGCGGCGCACGAGTTCGCCGGCATGGACGGCCATGGCGCCGAAGTCCAGAAAGACGCCGTGTGTGAACCTGGCCGCCCGATGGTCGTGCAGGAAAAGGTTCTCCAGCACGCTGAAGTCACTGATGCTGCCGTCGCGCAGGCGCTCTTCGGGGATGTAGGCCTGGCCAGCGGCCAGGTGCGCGCGAGGGGTGGCGTGGGTGACATCCTGGCCGTCCAGCTCAACCCGGCCGGCCGTGAACCTTCTCAGACCAGCCAGGCACTGCGCCAGCTCGCGCTGGCCGTTTCCAGACACGCCCGCCACGCCCACGATTTCTCCGCCCCGCACGTCCAGGCTGACTCCGCGCAGCACCTCAGTGCCTCGATCGCCTTGAGCCCGCAGGCCGGCGAGCCGCAGGCGGACTGGCCCAGCCTGCAGCGGCTGGGCGGGCATCGGCCGGACCTCGCGGCCGACCATCAGTTGCGCCAGCTCATTGCGCGTGACCGCGCCTGCCGCCCGCTCTCCGACAACGCGCCCATCGCGCAGCACGGTCACGCGATCGCTGATGGCTTGCACCTCATGCAGCTTATGTGAGATGAAGATCAGGGAATGCCCCTCGCCGGCCATGCGCTTCAAGGTGATGAATAGATCGTCCACCTCCTGGGGAGTCAGCACCGCGGTCGGTTCGTCCAGGATGATCAGGCTGGCGCCACGGTACAGCGCTTTGAGGATCTCAACCCGCTGCTGTTCGCCCACCGCGAGCTGCCAGACGTAGGCGTCCGGGTCGACCTTCAACCCATACGCCAGGGCTAGGGCGCGAATCACGCTGGAGACGCGGGCCGTATCCAGCAGCGGCTCGCGCGACGACGGCAGGCCCAGCGCCACGTTCTCGGCCACCGTCAGCGTCGGCACCAGCATGAAGTGCTGGTGGATCATGCCGATGCCGGCCCGGATGGCATCGGCCGGGGAGCGAAAGTTTTGTGGCCGGCCGTCCAGCATGATTTCGCCCTGGTCTGGCCGGTAGAGGCCGTACAGCTGGCGCATCAGCGTGCTCTTGCCCGCGCCATTCTCGCCCAGCAGGGCATGCACTTCGCCGGCCCGCACGTCAAAGTCGACGCCGGCATTGGCGATGACGCCCGGAAAGCGCTTTACGATCGCACGCATTTCAACGTGCTGCAATTGAACGCGGCGAACCCCGGCTGCAACTGGCGTGCGTGGCGGCAGAGTCGTCATGCTCATCATCTGGTCCAGGGACGTAAGGCAGTTTGAACTGCTGCGATCAGCGCGGCCGGCGCCTTCGCCCGGTTGCTGGGCGGCAGCGGTTGGGCCATCCCAACCGCTGCCGCCGCTACAGATTTGTCGTCGTGACTAAGGCAGCGGCTTGATGCTGTTGTCTTTAATGCCCGCAATGGCCGAATCGGCGGCCGCTTTCGCATCGGCCGGCAGGCTGTAACCGGCGCCGTAGACGATCTTCAGGCCCCCGTTGGCCAAATGCAGCGTGAAAGTCTCGCCGCCCAGCGTGCCGGCCTGGTGCTTGGCGATCATGTCCTTGATGATGCCGGTCCAGTCATACAACTGGCTGGCAACGACCAGCTCTGGCGCTAGAGCGGATTGGTCGGCCTGCGTGCCGAACCACAGCACGCCGCCCTTGCTCTTGGCTGCGCCAATCGAGCCCACGACGGCCTGCGATGACCCCGTGAGAATGTCAGCGCCGGCGGCCATGTGCGTGTTAGCCGCTTCGGTCATCAGGGCCACATCCGAGAATGATCCGGTCCAGGTGCTGTTCACCACGATGTTCGGATCAGTGGCGAGCACGCCACTGGTGAAGCCTTGGATGTAGGTCTTCGCATCGCCCACTTCCACAGGGCCTGTCACACCGATAATGCCGCTCTTGGACAGCTTGGCGGCAATCACGCCGTTGACGTAGCCCCCTTCTTCAGCCGCGGCCGTGTAGGCGAACACGTTCGGCAGTCCGAACGTGTCCACATTCGTGCCCCAGGCAAAGCTCGTCTTCGGGAAGTCAGGGGCCACTTCCTGCACCGAAGCGCCGTACTGCGAGCCGTGGGCGATGACGAGGTCATAGCCCTCGGTGGCATAGTCGCGGATCGCCGTGGCCGCATCCGGCACGTTGAACATGCTTTCCGAGTAGGCGATCTGGAGGGCGCTTTCGCCGCCCATCTCGGCCTGAACCGACTTGAGGGCGTCGTACATGGACTGGCTGAAAGCCACGTCGGTGATGGCGCTCGGCATCACCACAGCAATGCGAAACGCCTTGGCCTGAACCGTCGGCGTGCTGACCGCTCCGGCACAAGCCGAGCCGAGCAGCGCCAGCACCAGCAGCCCGGGCAGCAGCACTCGTTGGGTCTTCATGGGGAATAACCTCCTTGTGTTAGGCAGCCTGTCTTTGGTGTTTCCCAATCAACGGATTACAATTGGTGCTCGTCGATACGCTCGAAGTCTGGCGTGACACACCTCAGCTTTCTCCACGTTCGAACGCCTTGGTCAGGGCGGCCGGCTGGCGAGCCCGGTTAACGGCTACCGCCAGGGCCGCAATCGTCAGCAGATAGGGCAGCATGACGGCGATGTCGGACGGCACCGGTACCCCCAGCACCTGCATCCACAACTGCAGCGCATTCACGAAGCTGAAGAGCAGCGCGCCGCTCAGCACCCCGATCGGCTTCCAACCCCCAAAGTACACCAGCGCCACGGCAATGAAGCCCTGGCCGCCCGTCAGGTTTTCCTGAAACAGGTTGGTGAGCGCGATGGACAGCGACGCGCCGGCCACGCCGGCCAAGAGGCCGCCCAGGGCCACGCAGAAGTAACGCACACGGTTCACGCTAACGCCGAGCGAGTCGGCCGCAGCCGGGTTCTGACCCACCGCCCGAATCTTGAGACCCCAGGTCGTCTTTTCAATCAGCCACCAAGCCGCAGGCACCAACAGGAATGCGCCGTATACCGGCAGGCTGTGGCGAAAGAAGATCTCGCCGATGATCGGGATATCGCTCAGGCCCGGAATTGCGACCGGCCGGAACCCGGCAATGGTCTTGACCGTGCCGATGGTGGTCTTGAACAGCAGGCTGGAAAGGCCGAGGCCGAACAGGTATAGCCCAATGCCGCTGATGCCTTGCTCGGCTTTGAGGGTCACGCTCACAAAGGCCATCAACAGGCCCAGCGCCAATCCAACGGCCGCGCCGGCGAGCAGGCCCAGCCCAAGATTGCCGGTTGTGAGCGCCACGTAGAAGGCCGAATAGGCGCCCATCAGCATGATGCCGTCCACGCCCAGGTTCAGCACGCCTGAGCGCTGGGCGAGGGTTTCTCCGATGGCGGCATAAAGGTAAGGGGTCGCCAGGCGGATGCCCGAAAACGTCAGGCCCACCAGCACGGGCACGGAGAAAAACTCAGGCATGGCTGGACTCTTCACCGGCTACGTCGGCCGCCAGGCGGCGGGCCGCTCGCCGCCGAGACCACAGCTCCGCGCCGACGACGAACAGCACGACCACGCCCAGGAGGGTGTCGACCAAAGCCGACGGAACCTGGACCGCGCGCTGCATCTTGTTCGCTCCCACCAGGAGACTGCCAAAGAAATACGCGGCGGGGATTGCGCCCAGGGGATGCAGCTTGCCCAACAGGGCGGTGACGATGCCCGTGAAGCCGTAACCGCTGGTAATGCCCTCCAGCAGCCGGTGGTGCACCCCAATCACCTCGACGACGCCAGCCAGGCCGGCCAAGCCGCCGGCCAGCGTCAGCGACAGCGCCTGATAGAACGGCACCGGGATGCCGGCATAGCGGGCGGCGTCAGGGTTCAGCCCCACGGCCCGTATGCGGTAGCCGAGGGTCGTGCGCCAAAGAAACACATACACGACCCCCGCCAGCAGGAGGGCCAGCAGGATGCCGGCGTGGAGCTGCGTCTGGGGTACGAGCCTGGGCAGCCAAACCTGCTCCGGCAGCCGGGCCGATTGCGCGATGAAGGTGCCGGCCGCCACCTCGGCCGGGTCAATCATCGGCCCGCGCAGCAGAAAATTCATCAGTTGCAGGGCGATGGCATTCATCATCACCGTGCTCAATATCTCGTTAACGCCGAGCAGGGCCTTGAGCAGTCCGGGCACAAGGCCCCAGGCGGCGCCGCCGAAGAAACCCATTAGCAGGGTGCTGGGAACAAGCAGCACGCCAGGCCAGGCGCGGAAGGCCAGCGCGAACCAGGTGGCCACGAGCGCGCCGGCAATGATTTGGCCCTCGCCCCCGATATTGATGACGTTCGCGCGGAAGGCAATGATGATGCCAAGACCCACCAGCAGCAGCGGTGTCGCCTTGACCGCCGACTGCATCAGGCCGGCGCCATTGCCCAGTGCGCCCCCGATCAAGGCGGTGTAGGCCCTTACTGGGTTGGCCTTTAGGAGCAGCAGCAGAACGGCGCCGAGGACCAAGGCCGCCGCCACGGCCAGGGCCGGCACGAGCACGGGAAAGACATATTCGGCCCAATTCGGCCGAAATGGACGTTTTTGGCGCACTGGTAGCGAGGCGCGTCCAATTGACATGCGGCACAGGCGCATCCAGTACGCCCAGATCCGAGCCCGATTACCCCATGATTGTTCCACTCATTCTCGGCATCCATAGGCATTGGAACCAGTGCTAATCGTCCTCGATACCCATGACATATATCACCCTTAGTCGATCCAAAATAGTCTAACAATGGTAATGTTATCAAATCGATCGGTCCATTATGGAACACACAGTTGGGACAGAGCAGTCATCACCACGGCAGGCTGGACGACATTCTTACCATGCCAGTCCATTATTGACACAAAGGGGCAGGTGGTGTTTACGTCTGCCCGCGAACACGGCAGCAATGTGTATAGGGTGGATTGG
>CAYUYN010000017.1:9673-23525 GCA_964449185.1 uncultured Anaerolineales bacterium
TACGGTTTAGCGAAGTGTTGACTTCATAAACGGATCATATTGACAGACAACGATCATCTGCCGCCACTCGACCATACGCTGTCCCCGTACACGGGCTGGACGCGCGCTCACTGGGTCGCCCTGCTGGCGCGGCTGACGCATGGCTTTGCGCGCCGCAGCGCGCTCAGCGGCTCGCCCGCCCGCGTGCTGTACCCCGACGACCGCGTGGAACACCCCGACGCGGTGGACGGGCTTGAGTCGTTCTCCCGGCTCGCCGCCATCTGGGGGGCATGGCTGCGCAACCCCGCCAACCCCACCACCCTGGCCTTTGACACGCACTCCCACGACCGGACGCAGCTTCTGGCACAGGGCCTCGTGCAAGGCACCGATCCGCGGGCGCCCACCTATTGGGGCGACATCACCCACATGGACCAGCGCATCGTCGAGTGCTCCAACCTGGCGGTGGCGGTCTACCTCAGCCGCGAGCGAGTCTTCGCCCACCTGAGCGCCGCCGAGCAGGCCCGAGTGATGGCCTGGCTGGCCCAGGTGGACGGCCAGGGCACCTACCCCGACAACTGGGTGCTCTTTCCCGCCATCAGCCAGGCCGTGCGGCTGCGCCTGGGCTACGCGGCTTCCGAGGCCGACCTGCGCGACCGGCTGGAACAGATGGCGGCCTTTTACCGGGGCGATGGCTGGTACGTAGACGGGCCCGGGGACGAGTTTGACCTGTACAATGCCTGGATGTTCGGCTGGCACTACCTGTTCTGGGCCTGGATCGACGGCGAGCGCCACCCCAACCTATGCGAGACGATCCTGCACAGGGCGCGGTCGTTCCAGGCGGCCTTTACGCACTTCTTTGGCGCCAATGGGGTTTATGTGCCGTGGGGCCGCTCGCTGGGCTCGCGCTTTGGAGCTGTGGGCACCTTCGCATTGGGCCACGTCTTGGGCATCGCTCCGGGCGGCCCCGGCCTGCTGCGCCGCCTGTCCAGCGGCTGCCTGCGCTACTTCTACGAGCGCGGCTTGTTTCACCCGCACGAGCACTATCTCACCCAGGGCTTCCACGGCCACAACCCGGCCGCGCTGGAGAGCTATGTCTCGCCGGGGTCACCCAACAGCGCGGTGCAGGGCTTACTGGCGCTGACCCTGGACCCCGCTGACCCCTTTTGGACGGCGATGGAAGAGCCCCTGCCAGTGGAGCGCGCGGACTTCGAACTGGTGCTGCCCACGCCCGGCTTTGTGGTCGCGGGACGCAAGGCCACCGGCCAGGTGCTGCTGCTCAACAGCCGCTGCGGCCACGTCGAGGACGTGGCCCGCGCCGACTACACCCCCAAGTACGGCAAGCTGGCCTACAGCAGCCACTTCCCGTTCAACGTGGTCTCGGCGGCGGGCAGCTACGCGCCCGATGCCATGCTGGCGCTGACGCGGGACGGACGGCACTTTGGCCACCGTGGGCTGACGCGCCAGGGCGGCGCCGCGCCCGGTTTGGTGTGGTCCCAGTTTGACGAAGTGGTCGAGGGCGATCCCCAGCCCATGTGGACGGCGGTGCTGCTCTGGCGCGACGTGCAGGTGGTGGTGGCCACGCTCCAGCCCACCCGGCCGCTGCAAGCCTTTTACGCGCCGGGAACGCTGGGGACAGACCGGGCAGCCGCTATTGTGCGGCGTTCGAATACGGAACAAGGTTGGGAGTATGCCGAGGTCGACGGGCGCGCGGTGGCGGTCAAGCGGCTCGCCGGCTATACCGCCCAACGGGCCAGCGCGCCGTTCCTGGGCCGATCCAACCTCAACCTGGCCTACGCCTACGCCGAACAGCCGCTGGTCTACGAAAGGGAGCCCAGCGTGGACGGACGCAGCCTCGCCAGCGTGGCGCTGGTGCGGCCGGCGCCGTTTGACCCTGGCGTGGAACTGGCCGGCTTTGCGGTCGAGCCTGGCCCACGCGGGCACTTTGCCCACTTGGCCGTGAGCTTTCCGGACGGCGAGCAGGCCGTGGTGGTGTTGGCCCCGCAGCCGCCCACTCACCTGGAACTGGCCGGCACGGTCTTTCGCGGTCCCGCCGTGCGCTACGCGCGGCTGCGGGCCGGCGGCGCAGGCTGCTGCGGCGCGGGCGTCAGCCAGGTGCCAGGCGTGGTTGACTTTGAAACCGCCGCTGCGTTTCGCCTGGAGCGCGCGCCAGACGGCAGCGTACAACTAACCACGGACGCCGGGGCGAGCCTCGAGCACGCCTGGCTTGGCGGCAGCTTGCACCGCACCGAGGTACGCGCGCTGGAGGGTGAGTGGGTGCCTGTGGACACCGACACCCCTGGCACCGTCCCCGCCAGGCTGGTGCGCGAGTGGCAGGCGCGCAATGAGCGCACCCTGATCGACTTTCGGATACGGCGATGAAACGACCCGCGATGGACTACGTGATCGGCTGCGACGTGGGCTCGCAGAGCACCAAGGCCCTGCTGCTGGCGCTCGACGGTTCCCTGGCCGGAGGTGCGGCCGTGGGCTATGGCATCGATTATCCCCAGCCCGTCTGGGCCGAACAGCCGGTGGAGCGCTGGACCCAGGCCTTTGAGCAGGCCATCCGTAAGCTGCTGGCCGAGACCGGGGTGCAGGGGCGCCAGGTGCGGGCTTTGGGCCTGGCCAGCCAGGTGGAGGGCGTGGTGCCGATTGACGCCGCCGGCCAGGCCCTGCGCCCCGCCATCATCTGGATGGACCGGCGCGCCGAGCCGCAGTGCCAGCGTGTGCGCGCGGCGGTGGGCGATCAGCGCGTGTTTGACCTGACCGGCCTCAACCTCGACCCCAGCCACGTCGCGCCCAAGATGCGGTGGATCGCCGATCACCAGCCCGAGATTTTCGAGCGCACGGCCCATCTGCTGCTGCCCGGCAGCTACATGGCCTACTACCTCACCGGCCAGTTGGGGTTGGATTATTCCAACGCCTCGTCGACCCTGCTGCTCGACATCCGCTCGCGCCAGTGGTCGGCGGAGATGTGCGCGCACTTTGGGATAGACCCGGCCCTGCTGCCGCCGGTGCTGCCGGCGACCGCACCCCTGGGCAAGCTGCGGCCGAGCCTGGCCGCGACCCTGGGCCTCAGCCCCGACACCCTGGTGGTCGTGGGCAGCGGCGATGAGCACGCCGCCTGCCTGGGCGCGGGCGTGGTGGCGGCCGGGCTGATTGGCGACATTGCCGGCACGTCCGAGCCTGTCTGCGCCGCCACGGCCGGCCCGGCCTTTGACCCCGACCACCTCATCGAGACCCACTGCCACGCTGACCCCGACCTGTGGCTGCTGGAGAACCCCGGCTTTGTCTCCGGCGCCAACTACCGCTGGCTGCGCGACCACTTTGCGCCCGACGAGGTGCGCTCGGCCGCGGCCGGCGGCGCCAGCGCCTACGCCCGCCTGGACGCGCTGGCCGAGGGCGTCGCCCCCGGCGCAGAGGGGCTGATCTTCCTGCCGTGCCTGATGGGGACCACCACGCCCACCTGGAACGACGCCGCGCGCGGCGCCTTCTTTGGCTTCACCCTGGCGCACACGCGCGCCCACTTTGCGCGGGCCGTGCTGGAAGGCTCGGCCTACGCCGTGCGGGATAGTACCGATCAATTGCAGAAGATGGGGGTGCCCGCGCACGAGCTGCGCGTGATGGGCGGCGGCGCCCACAGCGCGCTGTGGAACCAGATCAAGGCCGATGTGACCGGCCTGCCGGTAGCAGTGCCGGCGACAACCGAGACGACCGCCGTGGGCGCGGCGCTGCTGGCGTTGGTGGGCAGCGGCGCCAGTGCATCATTGGCCGAAGCCTGCCCGCTGGTGGTGCACCTTGAACACCACTACGAACCGAGGCCGGCGGCGCGGGCGGCCTATGCTGAGACGTATGGATTGTATCGGGAGGTGTATTTTGATTTGCTGCCGGCCTTTGAGCGGGCGGCGCGGCTGAGGGCGAAGGGATCGTGAAGGCCGTCGCTTCTCAACGACCTTTCATGGTTGCTACATTGTCAATCAATGTCACTCCGACGCCCGGAGTGCGTCTGGAGTAAAATCACAGAGGCGGGCGGAGGAGTCTCACACCGATCAATCAACGAATCATCAAGGAGAGACCTGCGGTCCGCGCCGCTTATCTTGCGAAGACACAAGGCACGGCGGCGCGTCGAAATGACAATTCAACTTCAGGATCGCGCATTAAATCGCCCTGCTGGATGAAGTAGTGCATCACGGCCACTACGTCACCCTGACGCTCGATCACCAGCGGCATGTACGGCGAGTTCTCCAGCTACAGGTGGAATTCGGTCGCTTCAGCGAAGGCTTGGGTCAAGCCGTGCGCTCGTAGGATCGTCTCCACAACGCGCTGCATTGGCGCGGGCTTGAGCTGGCTAAGGCGAGTGGCCATTACCACCTCCCAGGCCTGGCTGGCCGATCTGGCGTACTTGCCCGGTCGCGCCAGTCGGCACCGCCTCGGCCAGGAGGGTCAAGGCAGCGCACAGCGGGGCGACGTTGGCATGTACTCGCTGCTCGTAGGTCAGCGAGCGGTCATAGGTGAACTCCAGCGGCGTGATGTAGTCGCCCAGGCGGGCGACGCGGCCACCGGTGCGGCAGCCACATGAGCGCCGTAAGTACCAGATGTGTGCCGCCCATTCGTCGAGCCGGCAGGGGTTGGCGGGGTTAACCGGCCACGGCGCGAGGCCGATGGTGGGTCGCCCGCAGACCGGGCAGACATACAGTGGGCCGGTCTGGACGACGGGCGGTGAGGTAGCTGGAATCAAAGTAGTTGGGGCAGGTTGGGTAAGCATGTACAGTTCTCCTTAGTGGGGTACGTGTGCGGCCCAGGGTGGCTTCCGTGCATCCGACGCGCTTGGGCCAAAAGCGCGGCAGGAAACAGAAACCGGGCTGCGCTCAGGAGGAGCGCAGCCCGGTCAGGCGGATGGGCGGCTAGTCAGTCAACCGCCAAAGCGATGCAGAACGCGCCAATATGGCACGGTATTCCCAAAGGTAAGCAAGCGATCAATCGTTGGTTTAATACTCCTATATTTGACCCACTTCGATCTAAAATGGGGTTGGGCAATCAGGTAGGGGGCAAAACGAAGCCAAGCAGCCAGGCACGATATGGCCTGTGATTCAGTACCTATACAACTCTTTGTGCCTGGCAATTACAACATCAGAATGATGGCAAATCTATGATTTCTCGACTAAATCAAAGAAGCGAAAGTAGAGCGGTAGACGATCCGAGAAACCTAGACACTGTGTCCTGCGGAAATCTCGGAGCTAACTCGCAGTATGATTCTGATCATAGTAAGGGGAGGCTGCATGCAAACTCAAATCGCTCGGTTCATGGCACTCGGTGGTGGCGCATTCGGCATTGTAGTGGCGCTTACAATCCTAACGAACTCGAACTTCGACGCGTGGCCGTTCTTGGTATTTATCCTATTACTTGCGTGCGCCGCACCCGTTACCGCTGTGTGGCGCGGGATTAAACCCCAGCAGCGTTCTCTCTTATGGCTAGCCAATGGGACGGCACTCCTCTATTGCGGGTACATAAGTCGTTTTAGCATTGGTTTGTATCTCTTCCCAGCAGTTGCATTGATACTTTTAGCCGGATTGCTAACCATTCGTGATTATGCCAGCCTCATAGGTCGTCCGACTAGAGCAGACAATCCGCCTGCGGAGACTTCATTGACAACACTGAAACCTGTACCCGCGCTGGTTCCTCAATTGCCTAAGCTTACGTTGCGGGAACGCGAAGTGCTTAGTCTGATTGCAGAGGGCAAAAGTAACCAGGAAATAGCGGATGCACTCGTCATAAGCCCAAACACCGTACGACACCATGTTCATCAGCTTCTTCACAAACTTCAATGTACCTCACGCAGTGAGGCGGCGACTATGGTAAGAGCTGCCGGATGGTTCACCACCGCACCAGATGACAAGCCATAGTGCTGAATATCGCGGATTAATCTATGGATTAATGCAAAGCTGATCCCAGGTGTACTCCGTTCGAAGTATTGTCAATCTGTTCACGCATCTTTATCATAAGGTCATCTAGCCATTTGGACTGGTTGGACTGGGTCGGAGACTTAACCCCGCCCACTTTTCACGAGGAGATGGCCATGTTCGCCAGAAGATTGCCAACAGTTGCAGTATCAATCATGCTCAGCTTACTCATGTTCAGCCCAGCGTTTGCTTGGGCAGCGACCGCGCCCCAGGTGGATAGCGATTCAAGTGACGGTTGTACCGGGACCTGGTCTTTACCTCCGCTATTTGTAGGCGGTCCTGATGGTGCCGTATTCGCTCAGGCGGCCTACGAGTTTGATAAAAACTGTGAGCCAGTACTGGTAAGCCAAATTCGCCTACCTTTTGTCCCCGACTCGGTTTTGCAGCCCGATCAGAAACCGGTCGAGACCGAAACCGTTCATATTAATCCCCCTCCGCCGCCATACAAGGGTGGCTCAGTTATTGATGCTGTTGACACTTGTCATCTGCGAACCTGGGAGGAGGATGGGCCGGGACTGGATATGATCGCAGTTCAGGTAGATCAAACCTACTCTTGGAATGGAAGTACCGTCACCTTAAAGTAGTGGTTCGACTTCTACGAGCCTCTATTTCTCGTGGTGGCACATAGCGAGTGGCCCCCATGGGACTGCCGGCTACATTAATTCGCAGGTCGCATGGTCCAATGGCGATGCCGGATTTCAGTGTACCGGGGCGCCATTTTGCAGCGGCGGACCCATGTACCAAATCACGCTCTACGACTATATGACCGTTGACTATCAGGGCGGGTGTGGCGGCTACGGCGCCTACTCAGGCACAGTCGTACCGCTCGGTCGCGTGCTCCAAAACGTATGGAAATGAATGGGAAGTCTCACCTCGCACAATGGGCAGTGCTTATAGGTGGGTGC
Source organism: uncultured Anaerolineales bacterium (assembly GCA_964449185.1). Lineage (GTDB taxonomy): Bacteria > Chloroflexota > Anaerolineae > Anaerolineales > UBA6663 > CAYUYN01. The sequence goes on from CAYUYN010000017.1 coordinate 16,515, forward strand.
CTTGGAATTCTGATTGTGAGTTTAGTGGCGGCCGGTCAGTTCAACTTGGCCGATGTCCTAATTGGCAAAATGCCGCTGAGGCTCGCCATCGCACTGAGCAGCAATGCCTTGCCGTTCCTAGCCTGGATACTGCTGATCTGTCTGATAGTGGTTCTCACCGCTATACGGCGGAAAATGTCACCGCGATGGGCCGGACTGACCTGGTTGGGTGCAGCAGGAATACTAGCCTATAGTGTTTACTACTCACGTTTCAGTATTGGCCCACTCCTAATTCCAACAACTGTGCTGATTGCTATTGCGGGCTTGACCTCTCTGTCTCAGATGCGACGGTGAGAAGCATGCGCCAGAGATAAGCATTTCTACAGAAATCGCGTAGGGAGCAGTTCCAGAATCGTGCTTGGTGCTTTGCTGTTAGCTCGGTTTCATCAAGCCCAGCATCAGCCATTTGTTCCACACACTTTTACGCCTGAGTAGGAGTGTTAAAGTATCGGTTTCGATAGGCCATCATCACAACTCAAGAATAGGGAGAGGGAGCATGCCTAACAGAGGCGGTTTCTTTGCTAACATCGACCTGATGAAAAGATTGACGGTGGTTATTCTTGTGGTCGGCCTTTTGGCCGCGCCGGTGTTAAGTGCAGGGGCTGCATCGTATTCATTAGGAAAACAAGGTGATTGTAGCGGTTTTCAACCCAAGGGTGACGCCTGGATAAATTGGTCAGGATATGGCTTCTTGGATTGGGGTAGGAGCTGGAATTCGCTCAATTGGTGGAATGGAAGCGGTTGGAACACATACGCTATAGCCGATACTGGAAGGGTCTATGGTGGCACCAATACGGCACTAGCTCACTCAACAGCAGGCTATGTTTCGGGCCTGTGGTCGGTCGGAGCTTATTGGTGGGCAAGTTTCGCTCCATTCAATGGATCAAGCCAGGGTCCTGATTGGTACAACTTCAACTGCTAAAAGACGAAGGATTATTTTCGCAGTTTTCACCGACCGCTTCAATACGCGTTTCAGATTATAGGGAGGAGTCCATGTCCGCCAAACTCAAAATCATCACCTCGTCGGTTGTGCTAGTTTGCCTCTTTGCGATTGGGGCAGGCGTCATGGCTTCGGGAAGCCTGGGGCCAATAAGCCCTCTAGATTCGGAGGAGGCGGACAATTTGATGGTCGCTGCCAATCTAACACTTCCTCCCTCTGACATGGTGACCTACATAGAACTACCGAACGGAATAGTAGAGTTTGCAGGTGATCGTCCGGTTGCTGTGCTGGATGATGAATCTACTACCTCCGCCCGTCCCGTTTCTGCCTACTATTCTGATCCCGGATATGGTTCAGCAGATCAGCATTCCGGTACTGAGATTGTCTTTACAATCCTGTCAAGCATCAAATACACCTCCGCTACAGGTGACATTTTAGTGACAACCACCAAGCCTTCATCTGCTGCCGCAGCCAAATCCCTCTTGCTGGGTGCCCGAGAAATCAAACTGGCTAATAATGTGACAGCATGGGCCACCGAATACTCTCATGGCGACTATCCCAACCGGGTCATATTCGTTTACGAGGAACTAATCATCACTGTTGCCAGCAGTCTGCCGATTGATGAAGTTCAGAGCTTTGCCGCCCACGTTCAAGTAAAACGCCCCTAACCGCTAATCGACCAAAAGACTCCTGCGAAAAACGTGGTGCGGGATTTCGCGAATCTGACAATGTGCTGGTGAAAGGTTGGATGGACTAGCACGCCAGCGTGAGGAAAACGGGCTCCGACTGGAGCCCGTTTTCGTTAGTCGGCCGTTGCTGCGAAGTTCCTACGCGGATTTACGCTACTACATACTGCTGCCCGAGCGACGGGCCCGCTAGCCGTACTGGTCGAAAGCAACTTGCGTACAAGCCGACAGCCCTGAAAAGGAACGGAGTCGCAGTGAACCATTGCAAAGACAGCGGCCCTGGCATCGCGCTCGTAATCGGACTTGCGCCAGATGGCCCAGGCCAAGGTGCCTTCCGTTGGGTGTGCATTGTATGTCTCTTTGTCTTGTGTCGTAGGAAAAGAGCGTACGATCAGCCGCCAAACCCAAGTCCTCGCTCCTTCATCGACGTCCACCGTTGGCCGATTACGAGGTGATCCAGCACTGCGCAATCGAGCAGCTTCCCCGCTTCGACCAAGGCGCGCGTCACGGCCACGTCCTCGGGGCTCGGCGCGGGATCACCACTGGGATGGTTGTGAGCGACGATGATGGCTGCCGCGTTGGCCTTGATGGCGTCGCGGAAGACCTCGCCCACGCGAATGAGCGACGTGTTCAGCGAGCCGTGGTAGACCTCGCGCGGCTCGCCTAACACACGGTTGCGAGTGTCCAGCAGTAACACGTAGAGGTATTCCTGCTCACGGTGCAAGAGCAGCGGTTGGAGCAGCGCCGCCGCGTCGGCGGGTGATCGGATCGTAAGCCGCTCGTCCTCAGGCGCTAGCAGCCGCCGGCTGATCTCCAGTGCCGCCATCAGGCGGGCGGCGACGGATTCGCCGACGCCCGGTAAAGCCGTCAAGTCAGCCAGTGACATGGCGTGGCGGTGAAACGCAGAGAAGGTCGTTGACCATCAACGACCTTCTTTGTTTCATTCAATGTCCATCAATGTCACTCCGACGCCCGGCGTGCGTCTGACGCACATTCACGGTTGCGGGCGGAGGAGTCTCACCTTGATAAATCGACGTGAGTCAGTGCGTGTCAGCGCCGGCCCGTGCCTGCCTGTCCAGCGCCTCGATCTTTTCCACCTTCGCCGCCGAGCGTCCGCCCGCAAACTCCGACGCCAGCCAGTGATCCAGCAACTGCCTTCCCAACGCTAAACCCACAATCTGCGCGCCCATGGTGATGACCTGGGCATTGTTGCTCTTGCGCGCGCGCTCGGCCGAGTACGGGTCATGGGCGCACACGGCGCGGACACCCGCCACCTTGTTGGCCACAATCGCCATGCCGGCGCCGGTGCCGCACACCAATATGCCGCGGTCAAACTCGCCGTTGGCAATGCGCTGGGCCGCCTCCACGGCCACGTCCGGGTAGTCGATGGCGTCTGCCGCGCTGGCACAGCCCACGTCCACGGGCTCGTGGCCCAGCTCAACGAGGTAGCGTTTCAGATCCTCTTTGAGAGGATAGCCAAACTGGTCACTGCCGATCACGATGCGCATGCCGTCCATCCTTCGGGGAAAAACGAGTGGCCAGTGGTTAGTGGTCAGTGATAGCTGGATTATCCAGGGCTTAGCCGCGACCGGTACACGGTGAATGTGAACGCTTCCGCTACGTGAAACTCATCGGCGAGCACCAGCGGGGAACCGGCGGCGTCGTAGTCAACCTGCTCGATGTACAGCAGGCCGCTGCCCTGCGGAATGTGCAGGCGCTCGGCCATTTCTTCGTCGGCCGTGACCGGCCGCAGCCAGGCGCCGGCGTGATGAAAATCCAGCCCGAGCTTCGCGCGCAGGTAGCCGTAGAGGGATTGCTCGCTGAGCAGAAAGGCCTCCAGCTCAAGAGCGATGCTCTGCGCCGAGTCCCCCGGCAGCAGGGTCAGCGGCACCACGTCGCGCGAGAACACCACGCGCCGCTCGTCGGCCAGCCGCACGCGCTCGATAACCACCACGGCCGCCTCCGGCGGCAGGTTCAGCCGCATGATCTGCCGTTCATCGGCCAGCTCGGCGCGCACGTTCAGATCGGTGGTGCCGGGGGTGGCGCCGGTGGCGCGGATGACCTCGGTGACGCCCCAGTTCAGGTTGAGGTTGTTGGCCGCCAGCGGCTGTTCGGCCACAAAGGTGCCCACCCCGCGCCGGCGCACCACCACGCCCTCGCGCGCCAGGGAATCCAGCGCGGCGCGCAGGGTGGCGCGGCTGACGTTGAGCGCCCGCGACAACTCGGGCTCGGTCGGCAATTGGGCGCTCGGCGCCAATTCGCCGCGCACCACCATCCCGCGCAAATGCTCAGCGACTTTTTCTGGCAGGGTGGAACTATTTTGTACCTGGGGAATGCGGCTCGTCAGTCGGCTTGAATCCATGGCGGCCCCTCGGCGCTGTTGAGACCGGGCGCGTGCCGCGCCGGCCAGGCTGGTTCACGTTTCGCGTACCGTCCGCTTGACATCTCGATTCTGTCTGTTGTAACATACTGGAGATGTATGTTGTCTGACAACCTAAGTTACTATATACCAGTGCGTAGGGCCTGTAAAGGGGGCGCACTCTCCATTTCCCTTACTCCCACCCCAGTTTCCTTACTAGGAGCCCAAAACTATGTCAACCTTGGCGATTGATGGCGGGACGCCGGTCCGCTCAAAGTCTCCCATCGTCGAAACCGATGTGTTCGAGGAAGAAGAGCTGCAGGCCCTGCTCAAGGTTGCCAAGCAGAAGAAGCTGCGCCGGGCCGAGGCCGCCGTGGAGTACGAAAAGGCCCTGGCCGACTGGTTTGGGGTCAAGCACGCCATCGCGGTGTCCAGCGGCACCACCTCCCTGCACATCGCCCTGGCCGCCTTTGGCATTGGCCCGGGCGACGAGGTCATCGTCACCCCCTACACCTTTATCGCCTCCAATACCTGCGTGCTCGAGCAGAACGCCGTGCCCATCTTTGCCGATGTGGACCCGGTGCACCTGACCCTGGACCCGGCCGACGTGGAACGCAAGATCACCAAGCGCACCAAGGCCATCATCCCCGTTTCCATCACCGGCACCCCGCCGGACATGGACCCGCTAATGGACCTGGCCAAGAAGCACAACCTGTGGGTGCTGGAAGACGCCGCCCAGTCGCTCGGCGCGACGTACAAGGGCCGCAAGCTGGGCACCATCGGCCACGTGGGCTCCTTCAGCACCATCACTGGCAAGATTACTAACACCGGCGAGGGGGGGTTCGTCATCACCGACGACGACGACCTGGCCGACAAGATGTGGGGTTACCACGACTTTGCCCGCAAGCGCTCACTGGGCAAGGCCTCCAAATACCACTGGGGCCTGCCCTGCACCAACTACCGCATCACCAACATGCAGGCCGCCATCGGCCTGGAGCAGATGAAGCGCGCCGACTGGCTGATCGAGAAGCGCACGGCCAACGCCCGCTACCTGACGGAACGCCTCCAGGGCCTGCCCGGCATCCAGACGCCTGTGGAGCCAGACTGGGGCAACCGAGTCTATTTCTACTACGTCATCCGGCTTAACCGGAAGGTGCTGGGCTGCGACATGCTCAGCTTTGCAATGGCCCTGGCCGCCGAGGGCGTGTACGACCTGGGCTACATCAGCACCACGCGCTGGATCATCCCGCAGCATCTGGAGCCGGTGTTCGTCAACAAGGTTGGCTACGGCGGCAAGCCGTGCCCGTTCGAGTGCAAGTACTACGACGGCCACGTGGAATACGGCCCGGGTCTGTGCCCGGTGGCCGAGGCAGCCTGCGACGAGGTCTTCTGGCTGGCCAGCGTCCACCCGCTGCTGGAGCGGGGCGACCTGGACGATGTGGCCGACGCGGTCATCAAGGTGGCCACCGCCTTTGCTGAAAAGACCGCCGCCGGCATCCCCATCGACTACGGCACCCCCGAGCTGCGGGCGCGGCTCTAGGGGCGATGCCGGCTGGCGCTTACCTGCTCGGCATCGACCAGGGTACCACCACGACCACCGCGGTCGTGGTGGATGAGGCCGGCCGGGTTGTGGCCAGCCGCTCGGTGCCGGTGACGTCACGCTTCCCGCGCCCCGGCTGGGTGGAACAGGACCCGTGGGAAATCCTGGCCGCGGTCCGCGCCGTGGCCGTGCCCCTGATCGAGGCTTATCCCATCACGGCGGTGGGCTTTGACAACCAGGGCGAGACCTTTGTGCTGTGGGACAGCCGGAACGGCGAGCCGCTCACGCCGGCCATCGTCTGGCAGGATAAACGCGCCTCTGCGCTGTGCGAGGCCTGGCGCGAGCGAGTGGACACGGCCTGGCTGCGGCACAAGACCGGCCTGCTGCTCGACAGCTACTTTTCGGCGCCCAAGCTGCGAGTGGTGCTGGACGACAACCCCGACTTGGCCGCCGCGGCCCGCGCCGGCTGGCTGCGCTTTGGCACCACCGACAGTTGGGTGCTGTGGCACCTCAGCCCCGAACACCGCCACCTCACCGACGCCTCCACCGCCGCCCGGACCCTATTGTTCGACATCCACCGGCGCGCCTGGGACGACGAGTTGCTGGCGCTGTTCGACGTGCCGCGCAGCCTGTTGCCGGAGGTGGTGCCGGCGGCCGGTTATGCCGGCGCGCTCGACTTCGGCGCCGGCCGCCCCCTGCCCCTGCACGCGCTGCTGGTGGACCAGCAGGCCGCGCTGTTTGGGCAGGCCTGCTTCCAGCCGGGCGAGGTCAAGTGTACCTTTGGCACCGGCAGCTTTGTGCTGATGAACATCGGCCCAGAGCCGCGTCCCTCGCGGCACCAACTGCTCACCACCGTGGCCTGGGAACTGCCCAGCCACACCGCCTACGCGCTGGACGGCGGCATCTTCGTCACCGGCGCGGCTGTCCAGTGGCTGGCCGAGAGCCTGCACCTGCTGCCCGACCCGGCCAGCAGCGCCGGCCTGGCGGCGCAGTCGGGCGATGAGACCGTGGTGTGCGTGCCCGCCCTGGCCGGGCTGGCCGCGCCCTACTGGCTCACCCATGTGCGCGGCGCGCTGTTTGGCCTCAGCCGCACCACCAGCCCCGCCGACATCGTGCGCGCCACGCTGGAGGGCATCGCCTGCCGCGTGGTGGATGTGGTGGCGGCCATGCAGGCCGATGCCGGACAGGCCATTGCGTCCCTGAAGGTGGATGGCGGACCGTCGGGCAACCCGTACCTGATGCAGTGCCTGGCCGACCTGGCCAACGTGGAGGTGCGCGTGGCGGCGGCGCGCGAGGCCACCGCCATCGGCATGGCCAACCTGGCCGCGCACGCCGCCCTGGGCGTGGGCCTGGACGAGCTGGCCGCGCGCTGGCGGGCGGAGGTCACCTACATGCCCCAGATCGAGGCCGCCGCCCGCGCGCGCCGCCTGGAACGCTGGCGGCGGGC
>CAYUYN010000018.1:0-20141 GCA_964449185.1 uncultured Anaerolineales bacterium
CCCTCCACCAGCCGCCGCGCGCCGCCCAGGGTCTTTGCCACCGGCGTGGCGTAGGAGAAGCGGATCCACTCCGCGCCATCTTCCGAGAAGTAGATGCCGGGCACCACGGCCAGGCCGTGCTCCTCGGCCAGGTATTGCCCCAGCGCCTCGCTGTCGGCCCAGCCCTTGGCCTTTAGCCACGGCCCCACCTTAATGAAGGCGTAGTAGCCCTTGCCCAGGATGTGCTCGAAGTTGTGCTCGACCAGGAAATCCTTCAGCACGCGCCGGCTCTCGTTGGTGGGCTCGACGATAGTGCGGGCGGCTTCGGCATAGCCCATCTCATAGGCGGCCATCGCGACCGCCAGCGAATAGAAGCTGGGGATGACGGCGTGCGAGGCGCGCGCGACGGTGAATTTGACCACGGTTTCGGACGCGATGAGATGGCAGTTGCGGATGTTCGAGCCGCCGAGCGACTTGGTCAGCCCGTCCAGGAACATCAGCCGCTGGCGCTCGGCCGGGTCGAACGCCTGCACAAAGCTGTTCAGGTCCATCGGCTGCTCGTCGGTGACGTAATGGTACATCCAATCGAACAGCACGTAGGCGACCCCCAAGCGCAGGGCCTCGCGGGCCAGGGCAATCTGGCGCTCGGGCGTGATGGTGGCGCCAGTGGGGTTGTCCGGGTTGGTGATGACCAGCCCGGCGATCTTGCGGCCGCTGCGGGCGGCGAACTCAACGCAGGCCCGCAGGCCCTCTTCGGTGTAGGCCCAGCCCGCTTCCGGGCGGCCGGGCGCGCGCAGCACGTTGGCGCCGACGCCGTACGGCCCCCAGTTGTAAGAGATCCACGGCACGCGCGAGACGATCACCGGGTCACCCACGCGCCCGTGCCCCAGCGCCAGCATCGCCTGATAGGCCTTCACCAGCGCATCGCGCCCGCCCTGGGTGCCGATGACGTTGGCCGGGCCCAGGCCGGTGGCCGGGTCGAGCTTCCAGTACTGCTCCACCACCGCCTTGCGGTAGGCGTCGGTGCCAAAAGGCATATCGTAGGCCGTGCCATGCTCCACCTGCATTTGGTGGGCGCGCTCCAACAACGCCCGCGGCACCCCCGGCAGGCTGGCGCCGCCATCGCCCTGCGAGGCGTCAAAGGTCTGCCCGCCCGGGTGCGACTGGCGGTAGACCGACAGGCTTTTGTTAATCAGAAACATGCGTGACGCGGGGATGGGGGTAAGGGCGTTCAGGTAATCGCCAACGGGGATGAGCTGGCTCTCGGGCTGGGCGTAAACGGGCGTATCGAGTGAGGCAGGCATGCGGCGACCTTTCAAGGGAGCGGGTGGCAACAAAAAGCCCCGGCGGGTATGCCGGGGCCAGATTGCGTGTCAATGACAGGCGGGCTGAACCGACACACCCTCAGGGCATGGCGTCATTAGTGTCGGTGGTCGTCGTGCGACGAAGAACAAGCACGCCGCGAGTTTAACATGGGCGGTGCAGGGCGTCAACTACATAAAACGTGTGGGGTCTATTGTGCAGAATACCGGCTAAAACCGCTTGACGCGCCAGCGCGAGTCATGCTATCGTGCTGTACATATGAAACCTGCCGCGGGCTTCTACTTTTACGCGTTCTACTTTTACGGCACCGTCCGCACGACGCCGTTGCTTGCGTTAGAGTAGAAGCCTGGACCAAAGCTGACACTCAAAACCGCGAGGCACCGGCCTCGCGGTTTTTTTGTTGTAGGGAGAGCGCATGGCCATCCGTGGAATTCGAGGAGCGACGATTGCGGCCGCCGACACGCCGGAGGCTATCCGCGCTGCCACCCGGGAGCTGCTCGCGGGCCTGGTGGCCGCCAACGACCTGCACCCCGATGACGTGGCCAGCGTGATTTTCTCGACCACGTCCGACCTGACCGCCGAGGTGCCGGCCCGCGCCGCCCGCGAGTTCGGCTGGGTGGAGCCCGCCATCATGTGCCTGGCCGAGATGGACGCCGCCGGCGGCCTGCGGCGCTGCATCCGGGTGCTGATCCATTGGAACACAGAGCTGCGGCCCGATCAGGTCCGCCACGTTTATCTGCACGCCGCCGCCCAGCTGCGTCCAGATCGCGCGAACCATGTTGACCACCAGGGCGCCTGAGACCCCTGCCAAGGAGGAGTCCGCTATGATTATCGTAATGCGTCACGATGCCAGTGCCAAGCAGATTGCCGATGTCGTCGCCCGGGTCGAAGGCAAGGGCCTGCGCGTCAACATCTCGCGCGGAGAGGAGTGCACCATCATCGGCGTCATCGGTGATGACCGGCCGATTGAGCGCACCCAGTTCGAGGCGCTGGACGGGGTCGAGAAGACCGTGCCGATCCTCAAGCCCTTCAAGCTGGCCTCGCGCGACATGCACCCCAAGGACACGCTCGTGCCGCTCGACGGCCTGAAGGTCGGCGGCCCGCGGATCGCCATCATCGCCGGGCCGTGTTCGGTCGAGAGCCGCGAGCAGATCCTGGAGTCGGCCTTCGCCGTGAAAGAGGCCGGGGCCGTGGCGCTGCGCGGCGGCGCTTACAAGCCGCGCAGCTCGCCCTACAGCTTCCAGGGCCTGGGCGAAAAAGGGCTGGAGCTGTTGGCCGAGGCCCGCGAGGCCACCGGCCTGCCGGTGGTGACCGAAGCCATGTCGCCCGAGCAAGTGCCGCTCGTGGCGCGCTACGCCGATGTGATCCAGATCGGCGCCCGCAACATGCAGAACTATGCCCTGCTCAACAGCGCCGGCGAATCCGGCCGCACCATCCTGCTCAAGCGCGGCCTGATGGCGACCATTGAAGAGCTGCTCATGTCGGCCGAGTACATCATGGCCCAGGGCAACAGCCGGGTCATCCTGTGCGAGCGCGGCATCCGCACCTTCGAGAAGTACACCCGCAATACCACCGACATCAACGCCATCCCGGTCCTCAAGCAGATGTCCCATCTGCCCGTGATCCTGGATCCCAGCCACGGCACTGGCAAGTGGGAGTATGTCACGGCTGTGGCGCGCGCGGCCATTGCCGCCGGCGCCGATGGCCTCATCGTGGAAGTGCACCCGCATCCCGAAGAGGCCCTCTCCGACGGCGCGCAGTCCCTGCGCCCCGAAAAGTTCGCCCAGCTTGTCCGCGAAGTGCGCCGCATCGCGGAGGCGGTCGATCGCTGCTAGTGGGTCTTCGCGCTGGTGCGGCATGGGGACAAGGAAATAAGGGAAATAAAGGAATCAAAGGAAATATGTTTGATTACCAGGCCACCTTGGACACCGGCGCGGTTCCTTCATGTCCTTTAGTTCCTATAGTTCTCTGCCTTTAGGCCGTGGACGAACCCGACTTTACCTCCGCCCGTATCGCCATCGCCGGTTTGGGCCTCATGGGCGGCTCGCTGGCGCTGGCGCTGCGCGGCAAATGCCGTGAGCTGGTGGGCGTCGACGCCGACCCGGCGGTGTTGGCGAGTGCGTGTGAGCGCGGGGTCGTGGATCGGGCCGCCACCCTGCCCGAGGCCCTGGCGGCGTGTGAGGTGCTGGTGTTGGCCGCCCCGGTGCGCGGCATCCTGGCGCAGTTGGACGAGCTTCAGCGCCTTCCGCCGCCCGCGCACACCGTCACCGTGCTCGACCTGGGCTCCACCAAGACCGAGATCGTCAGCGCCATGCAGGCCCTGCCGGCTGGCTACGATCCCCTCGGCGGGCACCCCATGTGCGGCAAGGAAGTCAGCGGCCTGGCTCACGCCGACGCGGCCCTGTTTCAAAACAAGGTCTTCGTCTTGGTGCCGCTGGCCCGTACTTCGCCCACGGCCCTGGCCCGGGCGCGCGCGCTGGCCGAGGCCGTGGGCGCGCGCCCCTGGCTGCTGCCGCCCGAGCACCACGACCGCCTGGCTGCTGTCGCCAGCCACCTGCCGTTTATAGCGGCCTCGGCGCTGGTCGGCGCGGCTGCCACCACCGCCGAGGAAGACGTGTGGACCATGGCCGCCTCCGGCTTTCGCGACACCTCGCGCCTGGCCGCCAGCGACGTCAACATGATGTTGGATATTCTCTTAACCAATCGCGGCCCTTTGCTTGAAACCCTCGCCCGCTATCGCGCTGAGTTGGATGCGCTGATCGCGCTGGTTCAAGCCGGCGAGGCCGAAGCCCTGCGCGCCCGCTTGAGCGAGATCCGGGCCGAGCGGCGGCGCCGCTTCCCTTAGCCATGGACCCGCTGCCCCTCCGACCTCTCACCCAGCCCCTGCGTGGCGCCGTGCGCGTGCCCGGCTCCAAGAGCCTCACCAACCGCGTGCTGCTCGTGGCCGCCCTCGCCAAGGGCACCACCACGCTGACCAACGCGCTCTTCTCGGACGACTCGAAGTATTTCGCCGAGTCGCTAACGCGCCTGGGCTTCTCCGTGCAGCCAGACGAAGCCGCTGCTGCCATGACGATCCAGGGCCTCGGCGGCCGACTGCCGGCCGCCAACGCCGAGCTGTTTGTGGGCAATGCCGGCACGGCGGCCCGCTTTCTCACCGCCCTGCTGGCGCTGGGGCAGGGCGACTATGTGCTGGACGGCAATGCCCGCATGCGCGAGCGGCCCATTGGCGACCTGCTCGCGGCCCTGACCCAGTTAGGCGCCAACGTCTCCAGCGCCACCGGTTGCCCGCCCGTGCGCGTCCGCGCCGCCGGCCTCCCCGGTGGGCGTGCCACGGTCAATGGCGACATCAGCAGCCAGTTTCTGAGCGGCTTGCTCTTGGTGGCTCCCTATGCGCAGGGCCCGGTGGAACTGGTGGTCGCGGGCGAGCTGAACTCCAAGCCTTACGTGGACCTGACCCTGGCCACGATGGCCGACTTCGGCGTGGCGGTGCGGCGCGATGGGTATGCCCGTTTCGAAATCGCGCCCCAACGGTACCGTGCCCAGCCGCAATACGCCATTGAGAGTGACGCGTCGGCCGCCTCGTACTTTTTCGCCGCGCCCGCCCTCCTGGGCGGCACCCTGCGGCTGGACAACCTCACCCGGCGCTCGCGCCAGGGCGACGTGGCCTTCCTCGACATCCTGACCGCCATGGGCTGCACGGTGACCGAGGGCGACGACTGGACCGCCGTCACCGGACCGGCCGCGGGCGCCCTGCAGGGCGTGGACGTGGACATGCGCCACATACCCGATACGGCCCAGACCCTGGCCGCCATCGCCCCCTTCGCGGCCACGCCCACGACCATCCGCAGTATCGCCTCGGCGCGGGTCAAAGAGACCGACCGCGTCGCTGCCGCCTGTACCGAGCTGCGCCGCCTCGGCGTCGAGGTCGACGAATACCCCGATGGCCTCAAGATCTACCCGGCCGCCGCTCTGCGTCCGGCCACGATCCACACCTACGACGACCACCGCATGGCGATGGCCTTTGCCCTGATCGGCCTGCGCGTGCCGGGCATCAGCATCGAGAACCCCGGCTGCGTGGCGAAGACGTTTCCGCATTATTGGGAGGTGCTGGAGTCTTTGAGAGCGACGACGGACGAAAAGCCGACGACGGACGACCGACGACCGACGACAGACTATTAGGACGTAGTGGCGACTTCGGTCGCCACTACGTTTTACACTCTTCCCACTGACCACTGACCACTGACCACTTCCCATGCTCCTCTCCCTCTTCGGCCACCCCCTCTCCCATTCCGTCTCGCCCGCCATGCACAACGCGGCCTTGGCAGAGCTGGGCCTGGACGGTTGGCAGTATATGCCGGTGCCGGTGCCGCCGGAGGGCCTGGCCGAGGCGGTGGGGCGGTTGCGCGGGGATGAGTATGCGGGGGCGAACGTCACCGTGCCCCACAAGCAGGCGGTGGTGCCCTTGCTCGATGGTGTGATCCCAGTGGCCCACGCCATCGGCGCCGTCAATACCATCGTCAAGCAGGCTGGCCGCCTGCTGGGTCACAACACCGATGCCGCTGGTCTGCTGGCCGACCTGTACACGTATGCAGTCCACGTCTCCCGCCGGCCAGTGCTCATCCTGGGCGCGGGCGGCTCGGCGCGGGCGGCCGTGGCGGCCATGGCGGGGGTGGGGGCGCAAGTGCGGGTGGTCGCGCGGCGACCCGAGCAGGCCGAGGCCTTGCGCTCCGTCGCCGCGCTCGAAGCTTTTGAATGGAGCCCGCTGGGGCTGCTGGCGGCCTGCGACAACGTGGCGCTGATCATCAACACCACGCCCTTGGGCATGACGCCCAACACCGACGCCTCGCCTTGGCTGGCGGGCACGCCCTTTCCGCCCGATGCGTTTGTGTATGATCTCGTTTACAATCCCCCCGACACCTTATTGGTGCGCCAGGCGCGCGCCGAGGGCTTGCGAGCCGCCACCGGCCTGGGGATGCTGGTGGAGCAGGGGGCTTTGGCCCTCGAACTTTGGACCGGCCGCAAGGCCCCACGCGCCACCATGCGCCAGGCCGCCGAAGAGTGCTTGTACAAACCCGCGCGTGGCCTGAACTAACCGGACGCTGCTATTACACCTTGAAGCAACACGTTTCCCCATAAGCCCAGCACGAAGAATGAACACTCGCATCTATCTGCTTCATCTTATCCGTTCGACGCGCAGCGGTTCCATCCGTTGACCAAGCTCTTCTCAACTGCCCGAGTCATCTCCCATGCCCCTCCGTTTCCTAACCGCCGGCGAGTCCCACGGCCCCTCCGTCCTGGCCATTCTGGAAGGCATGCCGGCTGGGCTGCCGCTCTCGGCCGCCGATATTGACCCCGACCTCGCCCGGCGTCAGGGCCTCAGCGCCAGCGGCAAGCCGCACCCCGGCGCCAGCCCGCGCATGAAGCTGGAGCACGACCACGCCGTGCTGTTGGGCGGCGTCATGGGCGGTGAGACCCTCGGCGCGCCTATCGCGGTGCAGGTCGCCAACCTCGACCACGCCAAGTGGCAGGGCAAGGCCATCGAGCCTATGACCGTGCCGCGCCCCGGCCACGCCGACCTCACCGGCGCCGTCAAGTACGGCTATTCCGATCTCCGGATGAGCCTTGAGCGTGCCTCCGCGCGCGAGACCACCGCCCGCGTCGCGGCCGGCGCCGTCTGCCGCAAGTTGCTGAGCGAGTTTGGCGTGCGCGTTGGCAGCTACGTCACCGAAATTGGCGGGGTGCTGGCCGATGTGCAGGCCTTGAGCTTGGAAGAGCGCCTCAGCCTGGCCGCCGAGTCCGAGATGAACTGCCCCAGCCCCGCGGCCACCGACGCCATGCGCGCGCGGGTGCAGGACATCATGCAGGCCAGGGATACGCTCGGGGGCGTGTTCGAGGTGGTGGTCCTGGGCGTGCCGCCGGGCCTGGGCAGCCACGTCCACTTTGATCGGCGCCTGACCGGCCGGCTGGCCGGTGCGCTCATGAGCATCCATGCCATGAAGGGCGTCGAGATTGCCGATGCTTTCGCCAACGCGCGCCGCCCCGGCACCGCCGTCCACGATGAAATCGTGCGCACCGGTGAGAACGGCATGCTCGGCCGCGCCAGCAACCGCGCCGGCGGCCTTGAAGGCGGCATCACCACCGGCCAGCCGCTCGTGCTGCGGGTGGCCATGAAACCCATCTCCACCACGCTCAACCCGCTTCAGTCGGTTGACCTCGCCACCGGCGAGGCCGCCGCCACGCGCTACGAGCGCTCCGACTTCTGCGCCGTACCGCGGGCCGGCGTGGTTGGCGAGGCCATGGTGTGCTACGTCCTGGCCGACGCCCTGCTCGAAAAGCTCGGCGGCGACTCCCTCGCCGAAATGCGCCCGCGCTTCGCCACCCTGCGGCAGCCCCGCCTGGAAGACCTCCCGATGGGGAATGAGGCGCGCATATGGTGGGAGTGAACTTAATCCTCTATGGTCCCCCCGGCGTCGGCAAAACCACCGTCGGCCGCTTGGCCGCCCGCTCGTTGGGGCGCGACTTTGTAGATGTCGATACCTGCCTCGAGGCGCGCTGGGAGCGTCCGGTGCCGGCCTACTTCGCGGCCGGGGAGCAGGCGCTGTTTCGCGCACGCGAGGCCCAAATCTGCCGCGAGCTTGCCGCGCAGGGCGATCTGGTCATTGCGCCCGGCGGCGGCGCCCTGCTGGACCCGCATAGCCGCGCCGCATTGGAAGGCACCGGGCTGATCGTGTGCCTGCGCGCCGCGCCCGAAGTTCTTCTGCGGCGCCTGGCCGATGGCCAGGCGCGGCCCCTGTTGGCTGATGATCCGGCGGCGCGCCTCGCACAACTGCTGGCCGGCCGCGAGCCGCTGTATGACTCCTTTGCGGCCCAGGTGAACACCGCTGGCTGCGCGGCCGAGGTCGTCGCCGCCGAGGTCGTGCAGAGGCTCGCGGCGGCCGACCATGTGCGCTTTGAGCTGGGCGCTTGCTCGGCCTTGCTGGGCGGGGGTCTGCTGGCGCGTCTCCCAACGCTGCTGGCCGACAAGCGCCTTCAGCCCCCCTACCTCGTCATCACCGACAGCCACGTCGGCCCGCTGCACAGCGCCGCCGTGGCCGCCGCGCTGGACGCGCCGGTGGCCACCTTCCCGGCCGGCGAGGCGCACAAGAGCCTCGACACGGTTGCCGGCCTCTACCGCGCCTGCCTGGCGCACAACCTGGAGCGCGGGGGCACGCTGCTGGCGCTGGGGGGTGGGGTGGTGGGGGATGTGGCCGGCTTTGTGGCCGCCACCTTTATGCGCGGCGTGGCCTGGGTCAACCTGCCCACCACCGTGCTGGCCATGGCCGATGCCAGCCTGGGCGGCAAGGTGGGCGTGGACCTGCCGGAGGGCAAGAATCTGGTGGGGGCCTTCCACCCGCCGGCCCTGATCGTGGCCGATACCGCCACGCTGGACACCCTGCCGCCGTCCGAGGTGCGCGCCGGCCTGGCTGAGGTCATTAAATCGGGCGCCATCGGCGACGCCGCTCTCTTTGAGCGGCTGGAGCAGGGGGCGATCGAGCTGGAGCACGCCATCGCCCGCGCCGCCGCCGTCAAGGTCGGCATCGCCGTCAGCGACCCCTACGAACGCGGCGAACGGGCGTCGCTCAACTTAGGTCATACGATAGGCCACGGCGTCGAGGCGGCCTCTGGCTTTCGCCTCAGCCACGGCGAGTCCGTGGCCATCGGCCTGGCCGCCATTGCGCGGCTGTCCGAAGCTCTGGGAGTGGCCGAACCCGGTCTGGCCGGCCGGATGGAAGCCTGCCTCCAGCGGGCCGGCTTGCCCACCCGCTGCCTGGGCCTTGACCCGGCCGCGATCCGCGCCGCGATGGCGGCCGATAAGAAGAAGGCGCGCGGTCAGTTGAAGTTCGTGCTGCCGCGCCGCATCGGCGAAGTGCTGTGGGGCCAGACGGTGGAGGAAGCGGCTTTGTCCGAAATCCTGGAGGCAATCACCCATGACGGCATCGACTGAGCCGGGCGGCGGAGCACCCCCACGCCGCGGTGTGCTGGTGCTGCACGGCCCAAATCTCAACCTGCTGGGCACCCGCGAGCCGGGCATCTATGGCGCCACCACCCTCGGCGAGATCGATGCCCGCGTGCGCGCCGAGGGCGAAAAGTTGGGTCTGGAGGTGCGTTCGCTCCAGTCCAACCACGAGGGCACGCTCATCGATGCCCTGCACGAGGCGCGCGGCTGGGCCGCCGGAGTGCTCTTCAACCCGGGCGGCTACACGCACACCTCGGTGGCCCTGCGCGACGCCATCTCGGCCATTGGCCTGCCCGTGGTGGAAGTGCATCTTTCCAACACCGAGGCCCGTGAGCCGTTCCGGCACCATTCCGTGGTGGCCGCCGTCTGCGCCGGCACCGTGCGCGGCTTCGGCTGGCGCTCGTATTGGCTGGGCCTGCACGCATTGGCGGGCTTGCTCGGCGTCGAGTAACATTACCCGACCTGGCGGGTCTTTAAGACCCGCCAGGTCTGCCCCTCTAACCCCTCCTGGCCAGATGACCGGCCGCCACTCATAAGGAGTGCCGTATGCCCGAAACTCCCCTCGCGGTCGGCCAGCCCGCGCCCGGCTTCTCGCTGTCGGCCCACACGGGCCGCAGCCCGCTCAGCCTGGCCGACTTGCAGGGCCAGATTGTGGTGCTGGCCTTCTACGTGCTCGACTTCACCGGCACCTGAAGCAGCGAGCTCCGCTCGCTGCAGGAGAACCTCTCCCGCTTCGAGAAGCTAAAGGCCCAGGTCCTGGGCATCAGCGTCGACAGTGTCAATTGCCATCAGGCCTTTGCCGCCGAGCTGGGCGGCCTCGATTTCCCGCTGCTGGCCGACTTCCACCCCAAAGGCCAGATGATCCAGGCCTATGGCCTCTGGCGCGAAGAGCGCGGCACCAGCCGCCGCGCCATCATCATCATCGACCGTGAAGGCATCGTGCAGCACAGCCAGGTCATCGAGCGCGGCGCACCGGATGTGGAGGCGCTCCTGGCGGCGGTGCAGGCCATGGCGAAGAAGATTTAGGAAGCTACATCTCCTTAATCCCATAAGGAAAGCCATACCCCGCCATCAGCGCCATAAAGGGGTTGGGGTCAAACGCTTCTGGCCCCAGCACCCCGCGGCCTTGCCAGGTGCCGTTGGCCAGCAGTTCCATGGCGATCACCGGGCCGACCGCGGTCTGCCACACCACCGCCTGCACGCCATAGCGCCGCATGCAGGTCGCGTTATCGGCCACCTGGTACAGATACACCTCGCGCGGCTGGCCGTTCTGCTTGCCCTTCACCCAGGTGCCGGCGCAGGTCTTGCCCACCATCTTGTCGCCCAGGTGGGCCGGGTCGGGCAGGCAGGCCGCCACCACATCGCGCGGCGCCACTTTAACACCCTTCACGTTGATCGGCTTCTTCTCGTCCAGCCCAATCAGCGCCAGGGTCTTAAGTACGCCAATGAAGTCGGCCCCCAGCCCATACTTGAACGTGACCCGCTTGCACTTGATCCAACGCGGCACCAGCAGCACCTCTTCGTGCTCCACGTTCACGCACTCCTGCGGCCCGATGCCCTCTGGAAAGTCAAACACCTCCGGCTCCGAGAAGGTCTCGGTGGTAAACCAGCCGCGGCCCTTCTCCCAGATGACCGGTGGGTTCAGGCACTCCTCGATCGTCGTCCAGATGGAGAAGGTCGGCGCAAAGGCGTAGCCGCGCACTTCCAGGTTCGCGCCATCGCGCACGCCGATCTCATCAATCTCATCAAACAGGTGCTCGGAGGCATAGCGGGCAAAGACGTCCGCCAGGCCCGGCTCCACCCCCATGCCCACCAGCGCCAGCAGGCCCTTCTTTTCCCATTTGCCGGCGCGCTCAAATTGGTAGTCGCCCAGCTTCACGCCGCAGCGCTCGAAGGGGCGCTTGGGGTGCGGCTGCGACAGGGTCATGGCCATGTCCATGTAGTGGCAGCCGGCCTGGAAGGCGGCGTCGAAGATGGCCTCGTTGAACACCGGGTCCACGGCGTTCATAATCAGGTCCACCTGGTGCCGCCGCGCCAGGTTCGCGATCTGGCGCTTATCGCGCGCATCCACCGCCTCGATGGGGAACTTGCGCGGCGACTTGAGCTTGGCCCGCACCTCGCGCGCCCGCTTGACGTTGTAGTCGGCCAGCACCATCTTCTCCAGCCAGGGGCGGCCCTGGGCCACCACGGCGATGGCCTCGCCCACGCCGCCCACGCCAACGAGCAGGACTTTCATGAGATTGCCTCTTGTGGGAACTGGAACCCAATCGCCGGCGGCTGGGCCGCCCGGCGCCTGACCTGTACCTTCACGCGGCGAGGGGGCCGGTCTTTTTGTGTACCAGTGGCAGATCGAAAAAGAACGTGCTGCCAACTCCCACCTCCGTTTCAAACCCCAGCTCGCCGCCCAGCGCCTCCACGATCCGGCGGGCAATGGGCAGCCCCAGCCCGGTGCCCGACACGTAGCCCTCGCTGTCGGGCACGCGGTAGAAGTGCTCGAACATGTGCGGCGCCGACTCGGGCGGGATGCCCTGGCCCGTGTCCGCCACGCGCACGCTCAGTCGCGTGTCGCGCGTGTCTGCGAGCGCCGCCGATACGTTCACGCGTCCATGCGGCCGGTTGTACTTGAGGGCATTGCTCAGCAAATTGAGCAGCACCTGCTTCAGCTTGCCGCGGTCGCTCTCCAACAGCGGCAGGTCGGCCGGCGCCTGGCCGGCCACGGTCAGGCCCTGCTGCGCGGCCTGCGGCGCCAGGATCTCCACGCACTCGGCGATCAGCTCACCCATGGCGAAGCGCTCCACCGTAAACGGCATCCGGCCCGCTTCGAGCTTGACCATGTCGAGGAAGCTGGTGGTCAGCGCGCTCAACCGGCCCGTCTCGCGCTGGAGGATGCCCACCAGCTCGCGCCGCTGCGCGTCGGGCAGCTCGGGGCGCAGCAGCAGTTGGCTGGTGGCCATCAGCGCCGTCAGGGGCGTCCGCAGCTCGTGGACCAGCTCGGACACCAGGTCCGATTGCTCAAAGAGCCGCGCGTTAACGATGGCCACCGCCGCCTGCGCCGCCAGCCATTGGAGTGTGTCAAGATCGTCCTCGGTAAAGCTGCCCGAGCGCTTGTTCACCGCTTCCAGCACGCCGATGGTCTTCTCGCGTGCAATCAGGGGCACGCCCAAGATGGATTGGGTCGTAAAGGAGATCAGGGTGTCCACCTGTCCGTGCCAGCGCGGGTCGTTCTGGGCATCCGTCACCAGCAGGGGCTGCGAGTGGGTGACCACCCAGCCCGCGATGCTGCCCTCCAACGGCACGGCCACCTCGTCCAGGCCGCTGGCCTCGCGGTTGGTGGCGGCCCGGAAGTGCAGCTCGCCCGAGCGCGGCTCCACCAGCATGATCGACACGCCCTCGCAGTCGGTCAGCTCGCTGCCCGCGTCCACGATGCGGTGCAGCAGCTGGTTGAGGTCCAGCGTCGACGCCAGGGTTTGGCTGATCTCCATCAGGTGCTCCATGCGCTTGAGGAGCATGGGGTAGTTGCGCTGTGCCGTATCGGGGCCGCCGGGGCGGCGGGCAGACGGGGTAACTTGGCTAGACATGAATGCCGCCTCCAGCGGCCAGCGCAATCTGCGGGAGCACCTCGGCCACGTCACCCTCGATCAGCACGGCCGCCCGCTCGTCCACGTAAGTTGGCTGCCAATTGACCAGGATGAGCCGCGCGCCATGCTCGAGCGCGTCCAGGGGCAGGCCGGCCGCCGGCATCACCTCCAGCGAGCAGCCCGCCACCAGCATCACGTCACAGTCGCGGGCCGCCCAGCGCGCGGCCCTCAGCACCCCGGCGGCCAGTTCCTCGCCCATCAGGGTCACGTCGGGCTTTAGCAGCCCGCCGCAGTCGGCGCAGCTTGGCAGGGTGCCGCTGTCGATGAAGGCGTCCAGCACCGGCTCGCCCGGCCAGCGCTTGTAGCAGCGTACGCAGGTGGCGGTCGCCAGCCCACCGTGCAGTTCCAGCACGCTCCGGCTGCCCGCGCGGCGATGCAGCCCATCGATGTTCTGCGTGAGCACCGACTTCAGCCGGCCGGCCGCCTCAAGCTGGGCCAGGGCCGTATGGGCCGGGTTAGGCCGGGCCTGGCGCACGAGCGCGGCCAGGGGGCGTACCCAGGCAAAGAAGCGCTCGGGTTCATAGCGAAAGGTGAGCAGCGAGGCCACTTCCAGCGGGTCGGCCTGCGCCCACAGCCCGGACTGCGGGCTGCGAAAATCTGGGATGCCCGAGGGTGTGGAGAGGCCGGCCCCGGTCAGCGCCAGCGCCGAGCGGGCGTGGCGCAATAGATCAGCGGCCTGGGCAATGCGGGTGGCGAGTTCGGTCATGCAGGGGCGGGCTAGACTCCCGCTTGAGATGGCAGCAACAAGCGGGAGTCTAGCACAGGGGACAACCCTCGGCAAACCTCGCCGCGGCTCAGGCTTTGGCGTTATAATCCGCCGTATGCGTGTTGCCATGCTCTCATTTCACACCTGCCCCCTGGCCACCCTGGGCGGCAAGGACACCGGCGGGATGAACGTCTACGTGCGCGATCTCACGCGCGAGCTGGGCCGGCGCGGTCTGCACGTGGATGTGTTCACGCGCTCTCAGGATGAGCACCAGCCGCACGTCAAAGAAGACCTGGGCCACGGCAACCGCGTGATCCACATTCCGGCCGGCATCGAAGTGCCCCTGCCCAAGGAGACCCTGTACGAGCAGGTGCCGGAGTTCGTGGGCGGCGTGCGCCAGTTTGCGCGGGCGCAGGGCGAGGTCTACGACCTCATCCACTCGCACTACTGGCTGTCGGGCGTGGCCGCGCGCAGTCTGCGGGCCGCCTGGGGCGTGCCCTTCATTCAGATGTTCCATACCCTCGGCCACATGAAGAACCGCGTGGCCCAGTCGCCGCGCGACCGCGAAGGCGACCTGCGCCTCCGCATCGAGACCGAGCTGCTGCGCGACGCCGACCAGATCATTGCCGCCACCCCGGCCGAGCTGGCCCAGCTCCAGTGGCTCTACCGGGCCGACGTCAGCCGGGTCACCGTCATCCCCCCCGGCGTGGATCTGGAGCACTTCTATCCGCGGCCGGCCGCCGAGGCCAAGGCCCGGCTCGGCATCGATCCCAAGAACAAGCTGCTGCTGTTTGTCGGCCGCATCGAGCCGTTGAAGGGCGTGGAGACATTGTTCCAGGCGCTGGCGCGCCTGCGCGACCTGGGCGTCTGCGAGTGTACCGAGCTGTACCTGGCGATTATTGGGGGCGACCCGAGCGACGGCCCGGCGGACGGCAACGAGGAGATGGAGCGCCTCAAGGCCCTGCGGCGAGAGTTGGGCCTCGCCGACCTGGTGACCTTCTTGGGCGCGCGCGACCAGGACGCGCTGCCCGATTACTATGCGGCGGCCGAAGCCGTGATTATGCCCTCATACTATGAGTCGTTTGGGATGGTGGCGCTGGAGGCCATGGCCTGCGGCACGCCGGTGATCGCCTCGGAGGTGGGGGGCCTGGCCTTCCTCGTCAAGGACGGCGAGACCGGCTTTCACGTGCCCGACCGCGACCCGGAGTTGCTGGCCGACCGCATCTGCCAGATCATCACCGACCCGCTGCTGCGCGCCGAGCTAGGCGAACAGGCCGCCGCTTATGCCCGGGGCTACGCCTGGCCGCTGATTGCCGATAAGATTGTGGGGGTGTATGAAGCGATGCTGCGCCGGCCCATCGGGGAAGTCATTGGTAATTAGTAAACGGAGATTAGAGCGTGGAGATTCAATCTCCACGCTCTAATCTCCGTTTACTTGCGCCCGTTCATATAGCTATCACTCAGCGCATACAGCGCGCAGCGATAGCTGACGTACGAGGTTAGCTCCACCAGCTTCTTTTCTTTTTCCTCTTTGCGCACCCAAACGTCCAGGGCGTGGGCGCGCGCGCTGCACTTATCCACCAGGTCTTTCACCACCACCTCGTCCGTGCCCACCCAGCGGCTCACGCGCGCCACGATGTCGCGCTTGTGCTTGCGGATGAAGTTGTCGGCGTGCACGTAGTCTTTCTCGGGCCGCAGGGTGCGGCGCGGCTTGCGCCAGAACATCCGCAGCAGGTCGGCGTCGATGTAGCCGGTGGCGCGGCGCCGGTAGGGGCGGGTGCTGCGCAGCCGCAGGAAGTGCGCCAGGGTCTCGGGAAACTCGTCCAGCGGCTGAAACAGGTACAGCGCCTGGTCCACCAGGGGCTCCTGGCGGCGCAGCTCGTTCACCACCGCGTCCACGTACTCCAGCTTGCGCAGCGCGCCCGGGTAATTGCGGTAGTCCTTGCGCCAGTTGTAGCGCGGCTGCAGCCACACGCCAAAGGTCTCGGCAAAGTCGTCGTCGGGGTGCTTCTGGGCGTAGTGGTCGCCGTTGGGATTGACGAAGTCGCGGCTCCACGGGTTGGCGCGCTCGACGTAGCGGTTGGTGACCGGGTAGGTATTGAAGTAGTGGCCCTTGACGTTGAACAGCTCGCGGAAGTCCTTGCGCCGGTAGAGTTTGTAGGCGTACGAGAAGGCATGGCCCAGCTCGTGGCGCACCAGGTCCACGATGTCATCGTGGCTGTACTGGAAGCCGCGCAGCTCGTGGTTCAGCTCGCGCAGCAGCTCGCCGCAGTCGTAAAAGCCCAGGGCGATGCTGGTGGTGCCGGCCACGGTGCCGTAGCCGGTCGAGAGATAGAAGCGGGGCTGCAGCTTGGTGAGGCCCACCCGCTTGAGGTCGGCCCGCCCGAGGCGCACGGCCTCCTGCAGAAAGGTGCCTTCGATCGTCAGGCCCAGCCGGTTGAGCGGCGTCAGCAGCAGCTCCAGCTTTTGGGTGCTGGGGTTGAACAACAAGTCGCGTGAGCGACGCATGGGTGAAAACTCCATCCAGGCGCAGGCGCGGTGATGGCAGACCAGTCCCCCTTAAACTGGCCGAGCTATCGGGTTATGGTCACGGTGTGATACGGCGCTCAAAGGGGAGCGCGGCGAACACGGCGGATGTATTGAATAGGGAGAAAATGCGAGCGGCGTTGGCCTGGCTCTCAGTGGTGCCCTCGGCGAGACTTGAACTCACAACCACTTGATCCGAAGTCAAGTGCTCTGTCCAATTGAGCTACGAGGGCATGGCGGTCGCCGGTGCGGCCTAAGCACGGCGGTTTGCGGCCGGCCGGCTGCAACTTACGATCACCAAGGGGTGCCTGACGGGGCTCGAACCCGCAACATCTGGAGCCACAGTCCAGTGCTCTGCCATTAAGCTACAGGCACCATGCTTTGCCCAACCAGTGGGCTTATTGGCCGGCCACCTGCAGCGCGGCTTTCGTGTGCGACCGGGATTGTATCATGGACTACATCCCCGGACAAGGTAAGATACGGAATATGGAATACGGAATACGGAATTTCTGCCAATACCGCCAAATTTCGCATTAAACGCCATATCTGGCGCATAAGAACATGCTATTACGTATATACAGGCATCACAACGCCACCGGAAGTAACGACCTGGCGTTTATCCCTCCCCTCGTATCGCCGCCGCCACCTCCGTCCGCTCCATCACCCGCTGCGACCGGTCGCGCAAATCCTTCACCGTCACCACGCCCTTGGCGATCTCATCCGGCCCCTGGATCACGGCATACCGGATCCCGGTTGCGTCGGCATATTTCAACTGCCGGTCGAGCTTGGCCGACTCGGGATACCACTCGGCCCGCACGCCGGCCGCGCGCAGCTCGGCCGCCAGGCGCAGGGCCGCAGCCTGGCTGTTTTTGTCGAACATGGTCACCAGCACCTGGCTGGGCGAGGCCCCCAACGGCGGCACCTTGCCATACTTCTGCGCCACCAGCCCCATGACCACATCGCCCATGGCAAAGCCCACCCCAGGCAGGCGGTCGCCGCCCACATCGCCCACCAGGTTGTCGTAGCGCCCGCCGCCCAGGATGGCGCGGAACTCGCCGCCGCGGTCGCGCGCTTCCATGACCGTGCCCGTGTAGTAGTCGAGGCCGCGGATCACGGTCGGGTCGTATTCCAGGAATTCGCCGATGCCCATTGCCTCAGCCGCGTCCACAAAGGCCACGGCCTCCTCGGATTGGCGCCACAACTCGCGGTTGTTCAACAGAGGCTTGAGGCCCGCCAGGGCTGCGGCGCTCACGCCCAACTCGCCCGCATACTTGTCCCAGGCCTCGGCCGGCATCTTGTCGCGCCGGTCGATCAGGCGGAACACCGCCGTCTTCTGCTCGCCCAGGCCCAGCCCGCCGATGGCGGCGTCCATCAGCCGCCGGTTGTTGAACTGCACCTTGATGTCGGCCGGCGTCAGGCCGATAAGCCGGAAGAAGGTCGCCGCCACCGCCGCTAGTTCGGCGTCGGCCGCTGGGCTTTCCACGCCTAGCAAGTCCACGTTCCACTGAAAGAACTCGCGCGAGCGGCCTTTCTGCGGGCGCTCGTAGCGCCAGAAGGGCCCAAAGCTCCACCAGCGGATGGGCCGCGGCAGTTGCCCCTGGCGCGTGGCGATCATGCGCGCCAGCGAAGGCGTTAGCTCGGGCCGCAGAGTCACCTGGTCGCCGCCGCGGTCGTTGAAGGTAAAGGCCTGCTCCTTGACCAATTCCTCGCCCGACTTGGCCGCGTACAAGTCGAGGGTCTCAATAAACGGGCCATCGTATTCCTGGTAGCCAAACTGCCGTGAGGCGGCCCGCATGTTGGCATACAGCCAGTTGCGCAGCGCCATCTGTTCCGGATAAAAGTCGCGCGTGCCTTTGACGGTCGCGATCTTGTTTTTCATGGGTTTACCCTCCGGACCGCGGAACCCCTGGTTCTGGCGATTAACAAAAAACGGCGCGGGCTTGAGGCCCGCGCCGGTTGCATTGCGATGCAGTCCGCGATTAGCCCAAGCCGAAACAACCCTCATGGTGATGGTGGGCGTGGGCCGCAGCGAAAACACTCTTCGGTAACATTGCCGGCTATAGTAGCATCAACTTGGCCAAAAGTCTATCGCTATTTTGCAATCCCAAACCGCCCCGCCTGTACCAGCCCTGCCAGCGCCTCTATAGACGGCCCATACAACTGGTCCTGCTCCACAAACGGCACTGCCGCGCGAACGGCCGCGTGCGCCTGTGCCGTCCCGTGGCCCAGCCGCGCGCCCGGCGTTAGCCGCAGCCGCAGGTCCACCGCCTGGGCCGCCGCCATCAGCTCGATTGCCACGATGCGGCGCACGTTTTCGGTCAGCCGCCGCAGGTGGCGCCCGGCGGTGGCCGAGTTGGCGTTGTGGTCTTCCTGGTTGGCCGAGGTCGGCAGTGACCGCACCGAATCGGGGCTGGCCAGGGTCTGGTTCTCCAGCACCAGGGCCGCCGCCGTGTATTGGAGCATCATCAGGCCCGAGTGCAGCCCGGCGGCCTCGGGCGCGCCCACCAGCATGGGCGGCAGCCCGTCGTTGAGCTTGCCGTCGATCAGCCGCGCCACGCGGCGCTCGGCGATGGCGCCCACCTCGGCCAACGCAATGGCGGCCAGGTCGGCCGCCTGGCCCAGCCCCTCGCCATGAAAGTTGCCGCCCGACACGGCCTCGCCGTCAAACAACAGCGGGTTGTCGGTGGCGGCATTGAGTTCCTGTTCCACAATACCGGCGGCGAACCCCAGGGCATCGTAAGCCGGGCCCAGCACCTGCGGCGCGCAGCGCAGCGAGTAGGCGTCCTGCACCCGCCCGGCCGAGTCGATCAGGCTGCTGCCCGCCATCAGCCGGCGCACATCGGCCGCCACCCGCTGCTGACCGGCGTGGCCGCGCGCCGCGTGCAGACGCGCGTCGAAGGCGGCCGAGACGCCGCGCAGGGCCTCCAGGCTCAGGCCGAGCGCGGCCTGGGACGCCTCCAGCAGCGTGTAGCCGTCCACCAGAGCCAGCGCAATAAGAGCCGCGCTGAACGTCGCGCCGTTGTTCAGCGCCAGGGACTCCTTGGGGCCCAGCACTAGCCGCGCCAGGCCGGCGGCCGCCATGCCTTCCGCGCCGGTCAGCACCTGGCCGCCATACCACACCTGGCCCGAGGCTTCAGTGCTGCCGGCTTCGTCGGTGGACAGCACCAGGGCCAGGTGCGACAGCGGCGCGAGGTCGCCCGACGAGCCCAGCGAGCCCTGGGACGGGATGATGGGCGTCACCCCGGCGTTGAGCATGGCCAGCAGGGTTTCGGCTAAAGCCGGCCGCGCGCCGGAGTGGCCGAGTGCCAACGCGTTGGCGCGAATGAGCATGGTCGCGCGCACGACCTCCGGCGCGAAGGGCTCGCCCACGCCCACCGCGTGGCTCAGCAGCAGGTTGCGTTGCAGCCGGATGGTATCCGCGGCCGAGATGTTGCGCTCGGCAAAGATGCCAAAGCCGGTGTTGATGCCGTACACCGGCTCCCCGCGCGCCACCAGCGCCTCCACCCATTCCCGGCTCTGCGCCATGCGCGCCCGCGCCTCTGGCGCCAGGCTCACCCGCTGGCCCTGCCGCGCCACCAGTGCCACCCGGTCCAGCGTCAACGAGTTTCCATCGATAGCAAGTGTGGCCGGCATGCGGCGCAGTTTACCACCGGACGCCGTCACAACCTAACTGCCGCTTGACCACGCAACAAATATTTCATGCGTCCACCTCATCCCGCGGCCTCGCTGCCGCTCGCACCTTAACAACTCGCTGCCCGCTTTCTCTGAGCGCGTATAAGAGCGCCTGTAGCGGCGCGCTGCGCAGCCTTGCGGGCGCCGTAAGCAATACTTGTGCCTAAAGCCTGTCGCCCTCTGGTACTTATGAGCGTTCAAGGCTTGGCACAAGGGATCGCGCGTGCAACGCGCTCCCACGGCCGTCACACGCGCCTTTTCACACGTGGGAGCGGGTACGCTGCGCAGCCCGCGATAACCG
>CAYUYN010000018.1:20241-23330 GCA_964449185.1 uncultured Anaerolineales bacterium
CACACGCGCCTTTTCACACGTGGGAGCGGGTACGCTGCGCAGCCCGCGATAACCGGCTCATTCGTGTCCCCCATGTCCTGCGTGCCCTCGTGGTGATCTTCCTCCCGGCCTTTCCCGTTTCCGCTCTTTTGCACTACACTCGCGTCCTCTCCGCTCCCCACCAGGAGGACAGTTGGAATGAATCATGCCTGAGCCGCTTGCTATCGACCTCGACCGCATGCTCGACTTCCTCATCGGTCTGCTTAACACCCCCAGCCCCACCGGCCATACCCAACGGGCGCTGGAGTACGTGGCCAGGGCCTTGCAGCCTCTGCCGCTGACCTTGCGCTGGACCAAGAAGGGCGCCCTGGTGGCCGAGTGGCCCGGCCACGCCGACGATGCCCCGCGCGCGCTCACCTCGCACGTCGACACGCTCGGCGCCATGGTCAAGCAGGTCAAGGACAATGGCCGGCTGCGGCTCACCAAGCTGGGCGGTTTTCATTGGACCACGGTCGAGGGCGAAGGCTGCACGGTCTTCACCGCCTCCGGCGCGGCCATTCGCGGCTCGCTCCAGGTGACCAAGGCTTCCAGCCACGTGTACAGCGCCGAGACCGGCGACATGAAGCGCGACGATGCCGGCATGGAAGTGCGCCTGGACGAGCGCACCGGTTCAGCGCTCGAGACCTGGGCGCTGGGCATTCAGGTGGGCGACTTTGTGGCCTTTGACCCGCGCGTGGAGCGCGGGCCGGCCGGCTACCTCCGCTCGCGCCACCTAGACGACAAGGCCAGCGTCGCCGCCGTGTATGGCGCGGTCCTGGCGCTGGTGGCGGCTGGCGAACAGCCGGCCCAGCGCACGACCCTGCACTTCTCCAACTACGAAGAGGTCGGGCATGGCGCGGCGACCGGTTTCCCGCCCGACCTGGCCGAGTTGATCAGCGTGGATATGGCCGCCATCGGCGACACGCAGACCTCCACCGAGCACGATGTGACGATTTGTGTCAAAGACTCGGGCGGCCCTTATGACTACAGCCTGCGCCTGCGCCTGGAAGAGCTGGCACGCAAGGCCGGTATTCCGTACAAACTGGATATCTATCCGTTCTATGGCTCCGACGGCGAGGCCTACTGGCGCGCGGGCGGTGACGTCCGTGTGGCGCTGCTGGGCCCGGGGGTGGAGGCCTCGCACAGCTACGAGCGCACCCACGTCGAGGCCGTGCTGCGCACCGCGCAGCTGCTCGCCGAATATCTGAGGCACGCCTGATGACACTCCGTATTTTGGCGACCGGCCAGCAAGTTTGGACCCTGGCGCCCTCGGGCCGGTTGGACCTGCCCGCGGCGCGTGCCCTGGAAGACGCGCTCAACGAACTGTGCGACGCCGGCAGCTCGCGGCTGGTGATCGACATGACCGGCGTGGTCTACGTGGCCTCCGCCGCGCTCAAAGCCCTCCTGGTCGGCGCACGCCGCGCCCGCCTGCTCGAAGGTGATGTGCGCCTGGCCGTGCTCAACGACAGCGTGCGCGAGGTGTTTGAGATGGCCGGGTTTGATCAGATCTTTGCCATTCACCCCACGGCCGAGGCGGCGGAAGAGAGCTTCAAGCCGGCGTCGGGATGATGGGCGCTGAGGGTCATTGAAAATCGTTGCAGTCCATGGCGCCTCGACGCAGAGCGCTGCCAACCCAACGCCACTCAATGTCATTCCGACGGCCAAGTCCCCGTGTGCCTCACGCCCCTCCGCGGCCGGAGGAATCTCACACTGCAAAACAGCGGCGGTCGCAGAGAGATTTTTCCGCCAATGTTGTTACGCCGACTCACCCCGCGCTCCGCGGCCTTTCGCCAGCCCCCTGTAGGAGGGCGCCATGTACCCGTATCGTCGCCTAGGGCTGTGCGTGTGGCTGCTCGCCTTCGACCTGTCCGCCTGCAACCGACCGGTGGCCGGTGTCCGCGGCCCGGGCGGCGCGCCCGAATTGTTGGCGCCCGCGGCCGAGGCCGGCGTCGATTCGGTCTTCCCCACCTTCTTCTGGTCACCCGTCGAGGGCGCCAGCTATTACCTCATCGTCATCACCCAGGACGGCACCGGCAGCGCCCTGCAGATCGTCAGCGATACGAGCCCCACCACCTCCTACACGCCCGCGCGCGGGCTCAGCCTCGGCTCAGGCTACACCTGGCGCGTCACCGCCGGCAGCGACGCCGGTGTTGACCCCTCGTCGGCCAGCCGCCACTTCGTCGTCAGTACGGCCACTCGACCCGGTCCACCCATTCTTACTAATCTCGATGGCTTTGCGCTCGCCAATGGTGAGGCCGCTGGCGACAGACTGACGAACCTGCACTGGCGTCCGCGCGCGCCGCTGCTGGACGGGGAGATGTACCAACTGGAGATCGCCTATGCCGATGGCGGGTCTCTCGCGCGCTGGGTGCTGAACCGTTACGCAGTCGACGCCCGTCGAGCTTACCCGCTCCAGCTGAATGATGGCGGCGAAACCTCTGAGGGGTCGCCTGGACTATCTGGTGGTGGACCGCGCCGGCCAGCGCCGCTTCTCGCAGGGTGAGGTAGAGCTGGTCGCCACCTTTGCCCAGCCGGCTCCGTGGCGCATGACCTTGCCCGCGTACCTGGCCGAGCTGTTTGGCCATGACGAGTGTTTGGTCTGGCCGCTGCGTGGCCGTAGGGATGTGCTGGGCGCGCTGGTGGTCGAGGTCAACCCGCTACTTGGGCGCCGCCTGACGATCCTGAACGGGATCGCCCACCGGGTGACCATGGCCATGGAAAATGCCCGCCTGGCGCGCGAGGTGGCTCTGCAGGAGCGGCTGGAGCGCGAGGTGGAAGTGGGCCGCGACATTCAGGGCAGCTTCCTGCCGCAGGCGTACCCGCAGGCGCCGGTTGGGAGATCAGCGCCGTGTGGCGCGCGGCGCGGCAGGTTGGCGGCGACTTCTATGACTTCATTCTACTGACGCCCTCGGCGAACGGCGAACGGTGGGGCATCGTCATCTCCGAGGTGGCCGACAAGGGCGTGCCGGCCGCGTTGTTCATGGCGCTCTCGCGCACCCTGCTGCGCACCGTAGCCATCAACCGCGTCTCACCCCGCGACACCCTCCAGCGCGTCAACGAGCTCATCCTGT
>CAYUYN010000019.1:0-3975 GCA_964449185.1 uncultured Anaerolineales bacterium
CTGGGCCGTGCCAAGCTGGAACAGGACCCCATCTGGTGGCTGCCCATCGGTGTGGTGCTGGCGGCCCTGCTCAATGGGCTGTTCATCGTGGCCCGCGGCCAGTTGGATCCCAGCACGGTCTCGTTTACCAGCGCCGGGGCGGGTCTGCCGTCTTTTGCCGGCTTGCTGGTGGCCGGCGCCATGGCGGTTGTCATCGCCGGCGTGGTGTCTTACCTGATCAACCACGACATCGCCCGCAGCCTGGGCGGCAAACAGCCCGCCGTCACGGTCGATCCCACCGTGGGTGACCGCCAGGCCAACTATGCGGTGTGGGGAACGCTTGTCGTCCTGCTGCTGATTGGCACCGCCACGTGGTATATGGCCACGGGCCGCTCCCAGCCCGTCCAGGCCGCCGGTCTCCATGGGTCCTACCCGGCCCAGTTCACCGACGCCACTGGCGAGGGCGAGCTGCTCAGGCTGACCGACACGCTGGGCACCAGCGCCGAGTTTGTGGTCACCTCGCCCACCCTGGAAAGCGCCGTTACCGTGGAGTCGGTTGCTAGCCAGTTGGCCGCCGACCGCAGCACCGACTTTGACCTCTACAAGGTCCTTTCAAGCGACACGGTTGTGGTTAGCGGCCGCACCGCGCTCAGCCAGTCCTTTGCCTACGTCGACAGCAACGGTCTCACCGGCGCCGCGCCTGAAGTTCATCAAGGGCTGGACTACATCTTTGTGGAGAACGGCCGCCCGTACGTGGTGACCCTGCACACCACTCCCGACGAGCAGGCCGAGGTGGAGCCGCTGTTCGCGCGCTTCCTCAACAGCCTGTCTTTTGGTTCCTGACGCCGGCCTCGGCCTGCGACCTAACCCGAATTGCCGCGCGCCGAGCAAAAGCTGCCCGGCGGCCTGACCGAAACAGGAGAAACACTATGAAACAGCAGATCAGGTGGATGTTGATTGTCGTCGGGGTCTGTACGGCCCTGATTGGAACCGTGTTCAGCGCGTCCGCCACCGCGCCGCGCCTCGGCGGCCAAACCCTGGCGTCGGCCAGCCACCTTTTGCGCCGGGCTATTCCGGCGCTGGCCTGCACCACGATGAAGGCCGATGATGTGGCCTGGGTCACGCTCACCGAAGACGGTGACATCGACGAGCAGGTCGACTCGTACCCGGCGGGCACGGCCCTGATCACACCCGTCTTTGAGTACAACTGTGTGCCGCGCTCGGTGACGATCGTGACCATCTTCTCGCTCAATGGCGAGCCGGTGTTCAGCGACAAGGAGTCCTTGAAGTCGTCCACGGCCAAGGGCTTGTACGGCTATCCTCTGGGCACCACCGACGATTCCGCCCTGGACGATGGCGAATGGGGCGTCGAGTTCTATAACAACAAGACCCTGCTGACCGACGGCGTGGTGATTGTCGGCGAAGGTGGGGGCGGCACTGACGCGGGCGATACGGTGACGGTCGAAGGTATCGTCACCGACAAGAAGAGCCGCAAGCCCATCAAGGGCGCGGTCATTCTCATCCTCCAGGCCGGCATCACGATCGAAGCCTGGGTCGACCATGACCAGCCGGACGACGAGGTCTTCACCGCCGGCAAGACCGACAGCAAGGGTGTCTTTACCCTGGAGAACCCCCTCGAGCGCGAGGTGGTCTACTCCATCATCGTGGTGGCCAAGAGCTACAAGCCCCTGGCCAATGACACCTTTGAGATCGGCCCCGATGAAGAAGATCCGGTGCAGATCACGATCAAGCTGACGAAGTAGGCTGGCTGCCGTACGGCGGCTGGTTGGCACTGGCGGAGGCGTGTGCGCACCTGGCCGCCCCGACAGGACTGCCCGGGAGATATGGTATGAAGTCTAAGCTCTACTTGCGGCTGATGGCGGCCTTCCTGCTGCCGACGCTCGCGTGTTCCTTGGTGACGGGCGAGACCCTGCCGCCCACGGCCACCCCCGAGCCGGAAGCCGAGCCCACCGCCACCCCGCAGGGTGACGTGGTGGATGAAGACGGGTTCTTCGTGCTCAACCTGACCGACAGCGACCAGGAAGGTCTGGAGCTGCGGGTGGAAGAGATCTTTGAAGGCATTATCAATGGCGGCGGCGATGTCAACCGCGGCGCGCTGCTGGAGGCGTATGCCGAGCTGGCCGCCCTTGAACATGTCGGCGGCGATTGGCGCAGCGTCGGTCCCGCGCCCATCGAGGGCGTCTACATGCCGCAGGGCCGTATCCCCGGCAGCGGGCGCGTCAACGGTTTTGCCATCGATCCGCGCAATTCGGACGTCGTGTATGCGGCGTCCTCCATTGGCGGCCTGTGGAAGACCGAAGATGGCGGCCAGAACTGGCGCTCCTTGACCGATGCCCAGGTGCCGCTGCTCTACGGCGGCATCGAAATGGACCCGCGGGACCCCGACACGCTGTACGCCCTGCTCGGCGAGTTTGACGGCCAGGTGTCCTACTCCTACGGCTTCCTGGCCAACGGCATCATGCGCTCACGCGACGCCGGCGAGACCTGGGAGCTGATCGGCGCCGAGACCTTCAACGCAGCCTCGGTTACCGCGCTGGTCTTTGCCGAAGACGGCACCCTGTACGCCTCCAGCGGCCAGGAGTCGGTGGCCCAGGCGCCGCCCGACCAGCCGGAGTTCGGCATCTTCCGGTCCGCCGACGGCGGCGACACCTGGGACCGGCTGCTGGCGTGCAGCGACAAGGCCGACTGCGTGCCCAACCCCGCCTCCGGCGCGACGGCCTACCTGGGCGGCTTCTTTGACCTGGAGCTGTCCACCGACGGCACGCTCTATACCTCACTGTGCTTTGTGCAGTGCAACGGCACGCTCATGCTGCGCAGCTTGGACGGCGGCTCGTCCTGGGAAGAGATGGACATCGGCAACGTCGTGGATGACTGGGCAGCCGGCAACGAAGTCAACGTCCAGTACGTGGACGATGCTCAGACCATCCCCTACCTGGAGGCCATCGAGATCGAAGTGTCGGCCTCCGATCCCAGCCTCCTGCTGGCCGGCGGCGGCATCAACTGGATTTCGGATGACGGCACCGAGGGCTTCTGGTCCTTCGTCATGCGCAGCACGGATGGCGGCGACAGTTGGGAGTGGCTGGCCGACGCCGGCGACTACTGCACCGCGGCCGGCTCCAGCCCGCAGTGCGACTACGACAACGTGATTGAAATTGACCCGAACGACTCCAACATCATGTACGTGGGCGGGTCGTTCTCCATCGAGCCCGACACCTACAACTGGATCTTCGTGCTCATGCGCAGCCCCGACGGCGGCGAAACCTGGTTCGACATGACCCCCGCCGTGGACGGCAGCCTGCTGCACCCCGACATCCACACCATCGCCATCGACCCGAACGACCCGGAGGTGATCTGGGCCGGCACCGACGGCGGCGTGGCCCGCACCACCAACGCCGGCGGCGACCCGCCCCAGTGGGAAAACCTGGCCGACGGCATGAACACCCTGCTGTTTATCGACGTGGCCCTGCACCCCACCGACCCCAACTACCTGGTCGGCGGCCTGCAAGACAACGCCAAGGCCTTCACCACCGACGGCGGCACCTGGGAAGGCGCCTCGTCGGGTGATGGCGCCTATGTGGCCGTGGACCCGTTTGATCCGTCCATCGTCTACGGCAGCATCTACCCGCCCAGCCTCTTCGAGCGCAACGAGAATGGCGGCGCCGGCGACTACTCCACCTGGGGTCCCGACTCCTTCTCGCCGGGCTACGTGGAAGGGCTGGATCAGGAGGAAAACTGGCTGTTCTATCCGCCCTTTGTCGTGGACCCGGCGAACGAGGGGGTCGTCTACCTGCCCTCCAACCGGGTTTACGCCACGCTGGACCGCGGCGATGCGTGGTTCCCTGTCAGCGACTACCTCAACGACAGTGACTTTGGCTCGATCCAATCCATCGCGCTGGCGCCGAGCGACACCGCCGTCATCTACGTGGGCACCACCGACGGCACCCTGTACGTCTCGCGCGACGGCACTGACTCCAA
>CAYUYN010000019.1:4075-22715 GCA_964449185.1 uncultured Anaerolineales bacterium
ATCCGCGGCGACTACGAGGGCGTGTATGTGGGCGGCGTGCTGGGCGTGTGGGTGCTCCCGGCGGGCTCGGACCAGTGGCGGCCCTACGGCAATGGCATGCCTTTCTCGATCGTCACCGGGCTCAAGCTCAACCCCGACACCGGCGTGATGGCGGCCAGCACCTACGGCCGCAGTGTCTGGGTCATCGACATGCCCTAAGCCTAAGTTTTTCCCAAACACTAGGGAGCCTCGGGGCGGTTCACTTGGGCGCGCTGCCCCAAGCGAACCGCCCCATTTATCGCCTTGTCACCCCGTCCCCCGGCGGGTAGAATCGATTGTAATGTTCCGTTGGCATAATCTGATATTCTCCCTAACCCTGCTGCTCAGCCCGCTCACCGGGCCCCCGAGCCGGCCGGCGCCGGTACCCCCCAGCCAAGACATCACGGTTAATGCGCTTTTGGAAGCCATGACGCCCGCGGAAATGGTGGGCCAGCTCTTTCTGGTCGGCGTCTATGGCGCCTCGGCGGACGCGGGGTCGGATATCTACCGTTTGATTACCGAGTTTCACGTGGGCGGGGTCGTGCTGTCGGCGGCCACCGATAACATCACCGACACGCTCCAGGCCCCGGCCCAGGTGCTGACCCTGACCAATGCGCTTCAGACGGTGGCCCTACAGGCCGCGCGGGTGGCGCGGCCAGAGCCGGCCCCCAGCGAGGGCGATCTGGTGCCGGCGCCGTACGTGCCGTTGTTTGTCGCGGTCAACCACGAGGGCAACGGCTACCCCTTCACCGAAATTCAGTCGGGTCTCACGGATGTGCCTAGCGCCATGGCCATCGGGGCCACCTGGGACCCGTCTCACGCCGAGTCCATGGGCCGCATCGTGGGCACCGAGCTGAGCGCGCTGGGCATCAACTTCCTGTTGGGGCCCTCCCTGGACGTGCTCGAGACCCCCCGGCCCGACGGCACCGACCTGGGCACGCGCGTGTTCGGCGGCGACCCGTATTGGGTGGGCGTGATGGGCGAGGCCTACATCCGCGGCGTGCACTTCGGCTCGGCCGACCGCGTGGCGGTGATCGCCAAGCACTTCCCCGGCACCGGCGGCAGTGACCGCCAACCCGACTTCGAGCTGCCCACGGTCCGCAAATCTATCGAAGACCTCAAGAGTTTTGACCTGGTACCCTTCTTCCAGGTGGTCGACGGCGCGCCCAGGGCGGGTGCGCCCGCCGACGGCGTGGCCGATGGCCTGTTATCCGCGCACATC
Source organism: uncultured Anaerolineales bacterium (assembly GCA_964449185.1). Classification (GTDB taxonomy): domain Bacteria; phylum Chloroflexota; class Anaerolineae; order Anaerolineales; family UBA6663; genus CAYUYN01. The sequence continues at coordinate 5,316 of CAYUYN010000019.1, forward strand.
CGCTTCCAGGGCTTCCAGGGCCAAATTCGCCAGGTGACCCCGCCGGTCAGCTTCGATGCCCAGGCGTTTGGCCAACTGCTGGCCCTGCCCGAAATCGCCGCCTGGCGCGTGGGCGGCGGAGTCACGGTCGGCGACTCGCTCGGCGCCCGCGCCGTGAAGCAGTTCTACGACCCCACCGAAACCAGCTTTAATAACCGGCGCATTTCCAGCGGGGCTTTTAACGCCGGCAACGACCTGATGCTGCTGACCGACTACGGGGTCAACCCGCGCGTCGATCAAACCGCCAACATCATCGACACCCTCACCTACTTCCAGCAGCAATACCAGGCCGACCCAAACTTTGCGGCGCGCGTTGACGCGGCCGTGGCGCGCATCCTGAGCCTCAAGCTGCGCGTGAACGGCGGTGCGTTCACGCCCGAGGACGCGGTGCTGCCGCACGCCGGCCTGGACGTGCTCCAGCGCGATCAGGAGGATGTGCAGGCGCTGGCCCAAGACGCCGCTGCCCTGGTGAGTCCCTCCACCCTGGAAGAGCTCGAGGCCCGCGCGCCCGAGCCGCCTTCGCCCTCCGAGCGTATTGTCTTCTTCACCGATGTGCGCCAGGGACAGCAGTGCACCACCTGCCTGCGCTACCCCCTGTTGGAGGAGCGCCGGCTGGAGGAGGAGGTGCTCGCGCGCTACGGTCCGAATGGCACCAGCCAGATCCGCACGAGCAACCTCCAGAGCTACAGCTTTGAAGAGCTGGCGGCGTATCTCAACCAGCCGGCCTCGCCCGCCACCGGCGATGAGACGCCCACGCCGGCGCCGTCGGTGGTGGAAGCCGCCATCGAGCAGGCCGACTGGATCGTCTTGAGCATGGCCAACGTGGCCGCCGAAGTGCCGTCATCCAGCGTCGTGTCCAACTTCCTGGCGCAGCGCCCGGACATTGTGCGCAGCAAGCGCGTGGTGGTGTTTGCCTTCGATGCGCCCTATTACCTCGACACGACCGACCTGAGCAAGCTGACCGCGTTCTATGCCCTCTACAGCCAGGCGCCGCAGTTCGTCACGGTCGCGGCCCGGCTGCTGTTCCGTGATATCACGCCGCACGCCTCGCCACCCATCTCGGTGCAGGCCATCGGCTATGACCTGATCCGCATTACGCGCCCTGACCCTGACCGGGTGATCGAGCTGTTCTGGCAAAAGGCCACACCGTCCGCAGGGGACGACCCGCTGACGACCCTCCGGCTCGGCGATGCCATCACCCTGACCACCGGCATCCTGCTCGACCACAATGGCCATCAGGTGCCCGACGAAACCCCGGTAGTATTCCGGGTGTTCTACCGCGAAGAGGGCCTGCCGGAGTTCTTCACCGCTCCGACCTCGGGCGGCGCGGCCTCTATAGTCCTGCTGCTCAGCCGCCAGGGCACCCTGGAGATCACGGCCAGCAGCGAGCCGGCCCTGCTCTCAGCGCTTCTGGCCATCCCGGTGCAGGAAGATCCGTTCTCCGTGACGCAGATTGTGCCGACCCCCATGCCCACGGAGACGCCGCCGCCCACCAGCACGCCCGTGCCGCCTGCGGCCACGCTGACGCCTACGGTGACACCGACCCAGATTATCGAGCTGCCTCCGCCGGAGCGCGTAAATTTGCGGGGCTTCTTTGTGATGTGTCTGGGCTTGGGCGCTGTCCTGGTGGGGGGCTACCGTCTCGGCAACAACCAGGCGAGCCAGCGCCGGCAGGGCGTGCGGGTGGCGCTGGCCGGTGCCATTGGGCTGTTGACGGCCTACAACTACGTGGCGCTCGGCCTGCCCGGCGCGCAAGCCGCTGTTGAGGGCCTGGGCCCGCTGGCGGCGCCCGTTTGGGCTATTCTCGGTGGCGCCGTGGGCGTAGCCGTTGGCTGGTATTGGTTTGTGGGCCGCAAGCGGGTGTAACGGAGTATGCAGGGCGGCTTGCTCAGCGCGCCGGCATGGGGAAAAGGGTCAGCAGCAGCGCCAGCAGGAACAAGCCCGCGGCCGCGGCAGCCAGGTAGCGATCGGTGGGGGTGGGCAGGTTGGGGAGACGGATGGTCGGCTGCACCACGAAAGTCTCGCCTTCGTGGCGCACGCGCAGCCCGTTGTTGGACTGCAGGGCCGAGCGAAACGTGGCCACATCCGGCGGGCGGTCGTCGGGGTGCAGGGCCATGGCCCAGGTGATGGCCTGTTCGGTCGTCACCGACACCAGGGGATTGATCGAGCGGATGGGCTTGAAGGCGTCCGGGCGCAGAAAGCGGGCCTTGGCCTCAGCCGGCGGCTCGTTGGTCAGCAGTTGATACAGGGTGGCGCCGAAGGAGTAAATATCGGTCCGGGCGTCGGTGTGGCCGCTGTCGCCCCCGTACTGCTCCAGCGGGGTGTAATAGGCGGTGCCCACGCCCTGAATGACCGTGACCGTGCGCTCGTCGGGCGCCAGCAGCTTGACCAGGCCAAAATCCACCAGCTTGAGCGCGCCGCTGGGGGTGAGCTTGAGATTGGACGGCTTGAGGTCGCGGTGGACGATGGGCTGCTCCTGGCGGTGCAGGTACTCCAGGGCGTCCGCTAGCTGCATGGCCCAGCCCAGCACCTCGGCCTCGGACAGAAAGCGCACGTTGGCGCGGGCTTCGCTCACAATATCGCGCAGGTCGCGCCCGGGGACGAAGTCCATCACCAGGTAGTCGCGGCCGGCGGCCGAGAAGAAATCGGAGACTTTGGGCAGGTTGGGGTGGTCCAGGCGCGCCAGAACGGAGGCTTCGCGATAGAACTGATCGCGCGCCTGCTGCTGGGTTTCGGGGGGCTGGGTGGGGTCACCCTGCACTTCCTTGAGCGCGCACAGCCGGCCCTCCAGGCGGAGGTCTTCGGCCTCGTAGATGCAGCCCATCCCGCCTTGCCCGATGGCAGCATTGATCTTATAGCGGCCGCGCAGTACCTCTCCCAGTTGGAGTGGCGGCAACATCACAATCCTCCTTGGTCAATTCTCGCGCCGCGGGCCCGCGTCCGGGCCAGGCTGCCCCGGTGCGGGTGCACGGCGCGCCAGGGGTCGCCGGGTACGGCTGGGCCGCACGCGGAGAGGGGCGGGGAAAGGGCAGGTGGCTGCGGGCGCAGCCGCTCCGGCGTGGGATCAACTCTCCGTCGATCCGCGAGCGTGCCTGCCAGTGCCTTGACCTCCGGTCTATACGGTATTATAACCTGAACTCACATGAAGGTCTTGACGAGTCTTTTCGTGCGGAGAGCACGCGCATGATGGCTAAGAGTGACATACCGATTCTAATCGCTCAAACTGGGCCGGTAACGGGCCAGCGCTGGTCCCTGGTCAAGCCAGAGTCTGTCATTGGCCGCGATCCGGACTGCGACATCGTCATCCCCGACCGGCAGGTCAGCCGTAAACATGCCTTGCTGCGGCGGGTGGAGGCCGGCTTTGAGCTGGAGGACCTGGGCAGCAAGAACGGCACCCACCTCAACGGTTCGCCGTTGCACGGCCCACAGCGCCTCCAGGATGGCGACCTCATCCAGGTGGCGCTGGTGGCCAAGCTGGCCTATGTGGGCTCCGACGCGACCGTGCCCCTGCGCATCGAATTGACTCCCGAGGGCGACGTGGTGAGCGTGGGCCACCTGCGGCTGGACGGCGCCTCGCGGCGGGTGTGGCTCAACGAAACCGAGATTGACCCGCCCCTGTCGGTGCCCCAGTTCCGTTTTTTGGAGCTGCTCTATCAGCACCCGGGGCAGGTGTGCTCCCGCGACGACGTGATCCAAACGGTGTGGCCGGAGGCCAGCGGCGCCGGCGTGTCGGAGCAGGCCATCGACGCCCTGGTGCGCCGCGTGCGCGACCGCCTGGCCGAAATCGACCCGGATTTCCAATACATCGTCACCGTCCGCGGTCACGGCTTCCGGCTCGACAACCGCCCCATGGCCTGAGGCTGGCCGGCTGGTTCCGACCGCGCTTTAGTGTTTGGAGCGGGTTCGCGCATGAAGCTTGAGTTTCCCCACCGTCGCTACAACCCGCTGACCGGCGATTGGGTGCTGGTTTCGCCGCATCGCGGCCAGCGGCCGTGGCAAGGCGCCATGGAAAAGCCGCCGGCCGAGCACCTGCCGGCGTACGACCCGCAGTGCTACTTGTGCCCCGGCAATGTGCGCGCCAACGGCAAGCGCAACCCGGCCTACACCGGCACTTACGTCTTTGACAATGACTTTGCCGCCCTCAAACCCGAGACGCCCGCCGCGGCGCCCGCCACCCGCTCGCCCCTGCTGCGCTACGAGCCAGAACCAGGGCAGTGCCGGGTAATATGTTTTTCGCCGCGCCACGACCTGAGCCTGCCCGAGATGGCGCCGGCCGAAGTGGAGGCGGTGGTAGGCGCCTGGATCGACCAGGCGCGCGACCTGGGGCGCAAAGACTTCATTCAGTATGTGCAGGTCTTTGAGAACAAGGGCGCGGCCATGGGCGCCTCCAACCCGCACCCGCACAGCCAGGTGTGGGCCTCGCGCCACGTGCCCAACGAGCCGGCCAAGGAAACCCGCGCCCAGGCCGAGCACTGGCAGGCGCACAAAGCCTGCCTGTTGTGCGCTTACCTGGAAGCCGAACGCGGCGGCGCCGGCGAGAGCCGCGTGGTGGCCGCCAACGCGCACGGCACGGCGCTGATCCCGTTTTGGGCGGTGTGGCCGTTTGAGGTCATGCTGATCATGCACCGGCACAGGGCGCGCCTGACCGACCTGCAGCCCGACGAGGCGGCCGGCCTGGCCGACCTGCTGCGCCAGGTGACCACGCGCTACGACAATTTGTTTGAGATCTCGTTCCCGTACAGCATGGGCTTTCACCAGGCGCCGGACGACGGCCAGCCGCACCCAAGCTGGCACCTGCATGCCCACTTCTTCCCGCCGCTCTTCCGCTCGGCCACGGTGCGCAAGTTTATGGTGGGCTACGAGCTCCTCGCCGCCCCCCAGCGCGACCTGACCCCCGAGACCGCCGCCGAGCGCCTGCGGTCGCTGTCGGGCCTCCACTACAAAGCGCGCCCATAGGGCCAATAGGCAAACAAAAAACGTTTGGGTCGGGCACGCGCAAGCGTGCCCGACCCAAACGTTTTGAGCCGCGCTTGCTTAGCTATTCGATCGTAAACTCGTAGCTGGCCTTCTGCGTTGTGATCGGCGTGACGCCCGAGACCACCAGGGTCGCGGTGTCGCCGCCGCCCAGGCTCAGGCTCAGGCTGCCCTGGTTGTTCTCGTCGAGCTCCATGCGCTGAATGGTGGTCTCGCCGCCTGCGACGATGACCTGCACCATGAACTCCTGCGGCAGCAGGTTGTCCATGCGCACAAAGCCCTCGGCTGTCCAGCCCTCGTCTTCCGTCTCGAAGTCCGTGCTGAAGTCCAGCTCGCCGATGCTCAGGTCATCCACCAGGAAGCCCGAGAAGTTCAAGGCGTCGTCGGTGACGTACTCAAAGGCCACCTGCACCACCTGGCCGGCATACGCCGACAGGTCCGCCGTCTCTTCAATCCACTCGGCTTCGCTGCCGCCGCCGGAGTTGCCGGTGTAGCCCCAACCCAGATTGTTTCCAATCGGGTTGGTGTCGGTGCCCGACGGGGTCTCGACCATTGCCCACGTCTCGCCGCCGTCGGTGGAGACCACCAGGTAGGTATAGTCCCAGTCCTCTTCGATCTCGTACCAGGCCCAATAGTTCAGGGTCACCGTGCTCAAGGCGCTGAAGTCGAACTCGCGCACCAGGCGCATGTCGCTGTCGTCGCCGCGGTGGCTCCAGAAGGCATAGCGTCCGCCGTGCGGCATGGTCGGCACGACCTGCACCGGCAGCGACCCGGTGAAGTTGATGGTCACGTCGCCGCCGCAGTTGATCTCGTAGTAGTCGGCGCCAAACTGGCTGACCGTGGCCGAGTAGTCGGTGGGGCAATCGCTAAAGCTGTCGGTCGGGTCGCTCACGGTCGGCGAGTCGGGATAGTTGTGGTACTCGTAGCGGCCATCGGCCACGTCCGGGTCGCCCAGGTAGTTGGCGATGACCCAATCGGCGAAGACATCCACCGCCGTCACTGGCGCTCCGCTGGCCGGGTCAGTAATGGCCTGCGCGGCCAGCACCTCGTCCACGGCCCGCAAGCCGTTGGCCTGGTCGTTCACCAGCGCCTGGGTGGCCGCATCGCCAAAACGGTCCAGGAAATAAGCCATGAACAGGAAACCGGCGCCGTAGTGCGGCGTCGAGTCCTCGCCCCAGGTATTAAGCTGCAGGTCAGTGTCAGAGATGTAAACTTCCTCAAAGCCGGCGCCGTAGCCATTGATAAAGGACGCCAGCTCGGACGAACCCTCGTTCATCCAGGTCTCTTCGTTGCGGTCGTGGGCCCAGTGGATCATGTGCTGGAACTCGTGCGCCAGCACGCCGTCCAGGTAGCTGTCGCCGGGCACCTGCCCGTCGGCGTTGATGTAGAACATTTCCTTCTCGTTCGAGTCGGGCCGGGCCAGCCTGGAGTACTCATCGGCCGACGAGTAGTAGCCCGCAATCGTGTCGCCCAGGCCGCGCGCATACAGGATGTACAGCCGCGGGTCGCCGTCGATGCCGGGGTTCCATTCGCTGCCAAAGAATTGGCGGTTGGTGGGGTAGGCCTGGCTCTGGAAGGTGTCCACCATGGCCTGGACATCGTTCAGGTCGACCTCCACCCCTTGCTCGGAGAAGAAATAGACGTTTTCGGTCTTGTACAGCAGCTCCGCGGACAACGTGAAATCCGAGAGCGAGTCGTTGTTGGTGGCGTTGAACTCGAGCACCGTGCCGAGCGGGTGGTCGGGCGCGACCTCGCTGACGACCTCGGGAATGTCGGTGATGCCCTGCAGGCGCATGGCCAGCAGGCGCAAATCGCGCTGCGGGATTTCCTCGTTGATCAGCAGTTCCAGGGTCTCCACCGAACCGGGCGGCGCGGTGGGCACCGGGGTAAGGTCCACGTTGGGTTCGTCGGTGGCCTCTGGGGTGGGCGCCGCGGAGGTTTCGAAGACCTCGGTCAAGAGCGGGCCAATTTGTGTTGGGACTTCGCGGCCGAGCGGGGCCAGGAAGGCAAAGGCGCCCGCGCCGGCGGCCACGGTGCACAGGCACACGCACGCGACCAGCGCGACCACCACGATGATGATGGAGCTATTGTTGTTCCCGCTGCTTTTGTTCATTCAGGTTCCTTATGGGCGCTGCCAGTTGGCCTTCATGAGCTCGCCCACGGCCGCGGCCCGCAGCCGCTCCAGGCGTTCGGCCGTCGAGGCCTGCCCGTTCTGGCGCAGGCTGTCGCCCACGTAGGCCATGGTCTCCACCAACTCGGGCGTGATCTGCGCGGCCTGCGCCATGAGGCCCGCTTCGGCCGCCTCATCCGACTCCATCTGGAGCAGGTCGTTGATGAACTGCAGCTCGGGCGGCGCGGCCGCCTGCATCACCGCCATGATCTCTTCGTTGAGGCGGGTCAGCCGCTCCACCACGTCCTTGCGGTTGGCGCGCTCGGCCGCCTCGACGTTGAGGCTGAGCACGGTCAGGAAGGTGTCGTCGATGCGCGGCAGGTTCTCGGCAATGGCCGCGCGGTGGTCCGGCGACTGGAGGATCTTCTGGAGCAGCTCGCTGGCCTCGGCCATGCGGGCCTGGGTGGCCTGGTCCACCTGGGCGGTGAGCGTGAGCAGTTTTTCGCGTGTGCGGGTCAGGCGCTCTTTGTCCTCGCCCTGGGCCTTGTCGATGCGGCGCGTGAGCGCCTCGAAGAAGGCATAGTCCATGGCCGGGCGCGCGTACGACACGTAGGCGGCCAGCCGGTCATCAGCCTCGGTCTTGGTCACCAATGCCAGCAGCTTGTCGGGCGTGAGCTGCTCGCCCAACGCCTGGAGCTCGCGGGCCACGTCCTGCAGCACCTCCTGGCGCTTGCGCAACTGGGCGCCAAACGTCGAGTGCTGGATGAGGGCCGACTGCAGGGCCATCATCTTTTCCGCGCCCGCCTGGTTGCCGCCGGCCGCGGTGGCCTCGGCCGAGCCCGACAGCAGTTGGAACAGGGTGGCGTCGATGTTGGCGTCGTTCTGCTGCATGAGTAAGGGCCATTCAGCCTCGGGCGCGCTGAGCAGGCTCTGCAGCAACTGCACCTTGCCGCGCTGCGCCTCCAACATTTCCTTGGTGATGCCCTCGCCTTCCAGCACGCGCTCGATCATGCCCTGGAGGGTGAAGGCCGGCTTGGGGCTGAGCAGGTAGCCCTTGCGCTTCTCCTGCGGCAGCTTGTTGATAACCTCGTTCATCATCCTGCCGATGACCCTCTCCTGCTCCATCTGGGGCAGCCCTAGCTCCATGGGCACGAAGGTCATCAGCAGCTCCCGGTCGGGGTCATGGTAGAGCAGGGGGGTGGCCACCTGGCCTTGGTAGCGGCAATTGGGGCAGTTGATGGTATTAAAGCGTCCGCTCATAAAGCGCTGCTTGGCGCTCGCATCCTGGGCGAGGTCAAAGACCTGCTCCAGTGTGGCCTGGACCGGCGTGCGGCACTGGGGACACGAGACCTGGGTTCGAACGGGGGGCATAGTCTAACCTCTCTGGCAGGTCGTTTGGTCGAGGGGCCTGGCGCCTGGCCAGGGTCCTGGCCGCGGCCACAACCTGCATTGGGGAGCGGCCCAGGCTGAGGGTGGGGCCGCAACCGACAATGATACCTTAATTCCGGCTCTGGTCAGCGAGGAATCGTGAAGATAAACGTGGTGCCGCGGCCCGGCGGCGACTCGACGGCGATGCGCCCGCCGTGCGCTTCGACCACGGCCTTGGCCAGGTATAGCCCCAGCCCGGTGCCCTTGACGCGCTTGGTCAGGTCTGAATTGGCGCGGTAAAAGCGGTTGAAGACGTGCGGCAGATCCGGCTCGGCAATGCCTGGCCCCTCGTCGGTGACGGTGACCACGACCTCGGTGGGCGTGGTGGTGCCGCGCACCACCACGCGCCCGCCCGGCGCGTATTTGAGGGCATTCGACAAGAGATTGGTCAGCACCTGGGTCAGCCGGCCCTCGTCGCCGACGATGAGCGGGAAGTCGGGCGGAAATTCGGCCTCGAGCTGGTGCTTGTCCGACTGCGTGCGAAACTTTTCCACCAGCCGCCGCGCGAGCTGGTCGAGCGCCACCTCCGACATGGTCAACCGCATGCCCCCGGCCTGCAAACGCGAAGCATCCAGCAAATTCTCGATCATCTCGCTCAGCCGGTCGGCCTCTTCCTCAATCACGGTCAGCCCGTCGCGCACCACCTCGCTGTCCCAACGCGCGTCCTCGCGCCGCAGGGTTTCGGCATAGCCTTTGATGAGCGACACCGGCGTGCGCAGCTCGTGGCTGATAACCGAGATAAAGGTGCTCTTCAGCTCCTCCGCCTCGCGGAACTTGGTGATGTCGCGCACGTTGGCGATCAGGTTGACCAGGCGGCCTTCGCGGTCGAACAGCGGCGCGTAGGTGATGCCGGCCGGCAGAACGCCGCCGCCCTGCCGCAGCAGATCACCCTCCACGTAGAGCGGCGTGGGCTGCTCGCCCTTGGGCCAGCCTTCGGCCTCGGCTTGCGTGAGGTCCGGCCCCGGTTGGCGGCTGGCCCAGCGGATGACCTCAGCGTGCTCGCGCCCGATGGCCTCGGCCGCGTTCCAGCCGGTCATCTTGGCCAGCGCGCGGTTGAAGCGCTGCACCTGGTGGGAGGCATTCATGATGAGCATGCCGTCGGCCGAGCTTTCGAGGATGGCGTCGAGACGGCGCTTTTCCGCGGAGGTCTGCTGGTAGAGACGGGCATTGTGCACGGCGATGGCGGCCTGGGCCGCGAAGCCGGCCAGCAGGGTGCGGTCGTTGCCCGAAAAGGCGGTGGGATAGCCGCGGAAGAGGTAGATCAGCCCCACCACCTCGTCACGCGCCACCATGGGCAGGGCCACGCCCTGGAGCAGGCCCAGGCTGGCGGCATGGGTGGTAGCCTGCAGGCGGCGGTTGACCTCGGGCAGCGCGAAGCGCTTGGGGTCGCCGTGCTCGGGGATGTCGGCTAGCAGCGGCTGAAAGTATTCCAGGAAGTCGTCGGGGATGCCGTAGTGAGCGCGGATTTCCCACCGGCCTTCTTCCACGCGCAGCACCACCAGGCCAGCCTGGCCCGCCAGGAGCTCGGCCGTGGTCTGCAGGATGCGCTGGAGCACCGTGGCCAGGTCGAGCTCCTCGGTGAGGGCGCGGGAGATTTCAAGCAGGTAGTCGCGTTGGCGAACGCGGAAATCGGGCAGCATGTTAGGGGCCGCAAGCGCAGCCGTGGCCGGGTTGTGGAGGGCGGCGGGCCGCAGAGGCCTAGCCCAGCCAGGTCTCCTCGGCTTCGGTCAGCGCGTCCTCAAAGATGGTCAGCGCCTCGTCCACCTCGGCCGTGGTCACGGTCAGCGGTGGCGTAAAGCGCACGGTGTTGCGGCCGCAGCCCAGCAGCAGCAGCCCGCGCAGGAAGGCCCCGTGGATCATGTCGTCGCGTAGGTCGGGCGCCCGTTCCTTGGTGGCCTTGTCCTTGACGAACTCCGCGCCGATCATCAGGCCCCGGCCGCGCACCTCGCCGATGCTGCGGTGGCGGGCGGCGAGCTCCTCCAGGCAGTCCTGCATGTATTGGCCCACGGTCGCGGCGTTCTCGATCAGCCCCTCTTCCAGCAGCCGGATCGTTTCCAGCGCGGCGGCGCAGGAGATGGGGTTGCCGCCAAAGGTGTTGCCGTGCGCGCCCTGCGGCCAATTCATCACGCTCTTGCGCGCGATCATGGCGCCCAGCGGCATGCCCGAGGCGATGCCCTTGGCCACGCAGACGATGTCGGGCTCGACGCCCCAATGCTGCATGGCAAACATCTTGCCGGTGCGGCCCATGCCCGACTGCACCTCATCGGCGATCAGCAGGATGCCGTACTTGTCGCACAGCTCGCGCAGCCGCTTGAAGAACATCGGCGGCGGGATGACGTAGCCGCCCTCGCCCTGGATGGGCTCAACCAGCACCGCCGCCACGTCCAGCGGCGGCACCTCGTAGGTGAAGATGACATTCTCGATGTAGTCGATGACGGCGTCGCCGTAGTCGCCGTGGTTGGGATCGTAGGCCAGGCGCGGCCGGTAGGTGTTGGGGAAGGGCACGTGCGTAACGCCCGCCATGGTGGGGAAGAAGCCCTGGCGTTGAATGGTCTTGGAGGCGGTAAACGCCAGCGCGCCCATGGTGCGGCCATGGAAGCCGCCGTGGAAACCAATAAAGCGCGGCCGGCCGGTGTGCCAGCGGGCCAGTTTGATGGCGGCCTCAACCGCCTCGGCGCCCGAGTTGGCCATAAAGCACAGCGCGTCTTCCTTGAAGGGCGCGATTTCATCCAGTTTTTCGCCCAGTTGCACCCACTTTTCGTGATAGAAGTCCGAGGAGATGTGAATGAATTTTTCGGCCTGGTCCTGAATGGCCTTGACGACGTCCGGATGGCTGTGCCCGGTCGAGCACACGGCGATGCCGGCGGCGAAGTCCAGGAAGCGATTGCCGTCTACATCCCAGACCTCGGTGCCGCGGCCGCGATCCATCACAAAGGGATAATCGCGCGGATAGGACGCCGAAATGGTGGCCGCATCGCGCGCCAGGATGGCCTGCGCCTTTGGACCGGGGACGTTCATTTTTTTGATTTGCATACGATTCCTTGTGAACTAGAGCGAATTCCATGCGCGTGTACGGCCTGTATTTATCCGTTGATCCGTTGCTCCATCCGTTGACGCCGATGAACGTCCGTAAACCCACCACGAAGCGCGCCAGGTGGCTCGCCGGCAATGCTTCCTCCAACGTGATCGACAACTTCAGCGTTTCGGTATAGTTGGCGGTCTTGAATTTGCGTGGCATGCCGTTAGTATACGCTCAACCGAGCGGTGCTCTCCGACAAACTGCTAATGCGGTTTCCTATCGGCTGTAGGGGCGGCCCCCTGTGGCCGCCCTGGCCTGGACTCACCCACCGGGCCGCCATGACAACCGGCAGGCTCCTATGAGAGCTGCGCGGAGGCCGTTGCGTAATGAACTGTTCGATCTGGGTTGCGCAGCGACTCCATGGCCAGGGCGGCGGCGCCCACCAACCCGCCATCGTCGCCCAGCGTGCCCAGGACGATAGGGCAATTGCGCCAGTACACCTCATCCATGGCGTACTGCTGCACCGCCGCCCGCAGCGGGTCCAGGATGACATCGCCCAGCAGAGAAACCCCGCCGCCGCAGATGACGATGGAGGGGTTGAAGGCGTGCAGCAGGCTGGCGACGGTGCGGCCGAGCAGGGTGCCGGCCTGCACGACGATGGCGGTGGCGAGCGCATCGCCGGCCAGCGCCGCGGCGCCCACGACCGCGCCGGTGACGTTGGCCAGGTCGCCCGAGGCCAGGTGCAAGATACTGGAGCCCGCGCCTTCGCCGGCCGCCAGCTTCTCGCGCGCGATGCGGCCGATAGCGGTGCCCGAGGCGACGGCCTCCAGGTGCCCGCGCTGCCCGCAGCCGCACAGGGGGCCATCGGGCACGGCCAGCATGTGGCCGACCTCCGCGGCCAGGCCGCGCGCACCCAAAAGCAGATGGCCGCCGCTGATCACGCCGCCGCCGATGCCAGTGCTGATGGTCAGGTAGAGCACGTCGTGGTGCCCGCGGCCAGCCCCGAACTTCCATTCGCCCAGGGTGGCCAGGTTAGCGTCGTTGCCCAGGAAGGTCGGCCGGCCGATGCGGTTTTCAATGTGCCGGCGCAGCGGCACGTCGACCCAGCCGGGCAGGTTGGGGGCGCTCAACACCGTGCCGGTGTAGGGGTCAGTGGGCCCCGGCGCGGCCATGCCGATGCCCGCGATCTGGCTCAGGTCGTCGCCGGCCACCTCGCGGATGGCCATTTCCAGCCTTTGCAGCACCGCTTCTAGTCCCAGCGTGCCCTGGGTGGGGATCTTGGTCTTGGGTTCAGGCACCTGGCTGTCGTGCGCAAAGCGCGCCGCCCGAATGTGGGTGCCGCCTATGTCCACGCCAATGTAATACGGTGGGGTCATATTTTCGAGTATAGCATGCCCATTGGGCGCGGCCAAATAGGGACCCATTCATTCGCTTGCCATGCGCGGGCTGTCCCCTTAGAATGCATGAGCTATGTCCGACACCGACCTGACCCCCATCCGCAAACAGTACCTCGACGTCAAGCGCCAATACCCCGACACTATCGTCTTCTTTCGCCTGGGCGATTTCTACGAAACGTTTGACGGCGACGCCGAGTTGGTGGCGCGGGAGCTGGAGATCGTCCTGACCGGCCGCAACGTGGCCAAGGGGCAGCGCATCCCCATGGCCGGCATCCCCTACCACGCCGCCGAAAATTACATCGCGCGGCTGATCGCTAAAGGCTACCATGTCGCCATCTGCGAGCAGGTGGGCGGCGAGGCGGTCAAGGGGCTCTTCCGGCGCGAGGTGGTGCGGGTGGTGACGCCCGGCACCGTGGTGGAGCCGGGCCTGCTGGACGCGCAGCGCAACAACTACCTGGCCGCGCTGGCCGTGGCGCCCGACGGCGCCCGCGCCGGGCTGGCGCATGTGGATATCACGACCGGCGAGTTTGCCGCCGTGGCCATCCAGTCCGCCGACCTCTGGGCCGCCGTGCGCCACGAGCTGATGCGGCTGCGCCCGGCCGAGCTGCTGGTGCCCGACAGCCAGCCACCGGGGCTGGCGCTCGACGGCGTGGCCTGCCCGCGGACGACCCTGGCGGCCTGGAAGTTCGAGTCCGGCAATGCCCGCAACGTCCTGCTCGATCACTTCAAGGTCAGCTCGCTGGCGGGCTTTGGCATTGACCACCAGCCGCTCGTGGTCGCGGCCAGCGGCGCGATCCTGCAGTATCTGAAAGAGACGCAGCCTTCGGCGCTCAACCTGCTGAGCAGCCTGAGCAGCTATGCACTGGATGACTTCATGACCCTGGATGCCGCCACCCGGCGCAACCTGGAGCTAACCGAGACCCTGCGCGGCGGCCAGGTGAAGGGCTCGCTGCTTGACATCCTCAACCGCACGGTGACGCCCATGGGCGCGCGCCTGCTGCGCCAATGGGTCAACCAGCCGCTGCTTGACCCCGCCGCCATCACCGCGCGCCAGGAGCGCGTGGCCGCCTTCTACGACGACGGGCTGCTGCGCGCCGAGATCATGGCCGCCCTGCGGCCCCTGGCCGACCTGGAGCGCATCACCAACCGGGTCGTGGGCGGCACTGCCCACCCGCGCGACCTGGTGGCCATGCGCGCTACCCTGGCCGCGCTGCCGCGCATCGGCGAGCTCATCGCCGCCCAGGGACCGCTGGATGCCTGCCAGGAGACCCTCGCGCTGCTGGAGACAGCCCTGGCCGAGGAGCCGCCGGCCATTCTCTCGAAGGTAGGCGTTATCCGGCCCGGCTACTCCGCCGAGCTGGATGGCATCAACGCCGCCTCCAAGCATGCCAAGGAATGGATCGCCGGGCTGGAGAAAGTCGAGCGCGACCGGACCGGCATCAAGACCCTCAAGGTCAGCTACAACAAGGTCTTTGGCTACTACATCGAGATCAGCCGCGGCCAGAGCGCCAATGCGCCAGCCGACTACATCCGCAAGCAGACCCTGGTCAACGCCGAGCGCTACATCACGCCCGAGCTGAAGGAATACGAGACCCTGGTGCTTAACGCCGACGAACGCGTGCTCGACATTGAGACGCGCCTGTTCAAAGCGATGTGCGCCGAGATTGCGGCCGGCGCCGGCCGGCTGTTGGGCACGGCGCGCAGCCTGGCGCATATGGACGTGTACGCCGCCCTGGCCGAGGTGGCCGTGCGCCACAACTACCACCGCCCGCGCCTGGAGCCCGACGGTGCTTTTGACATCCGCAACGGCCGGCACCCGGTGGTGGAGCAACTGCTGCCGGAGGGTGAACGCTTTGTGCCGAACGACATTGTTTACGACCCGGATGAATCAGTCAGAATTGTAACCGGCCCCAACATGGCAGGAAAAAGCACGTACCTGCGTCAGGCCGCCCTCATCGCCCTCATGGCGCAAATGGGCTCCTTCGTCCCGGCCGACTCGGCCCGCCTGGGCATCGTGGACCGCATCTTTACGCGTATTGGCGCGCAAGACGAAATCCATGCCGGCCAATCGACGTTTATGGTCGAGATGATCGAGACGGCCAACATTCTGCACCACGCCACGGCCCGCAGCCTGCTGGTGCTGGACGAGATTGGCCGCGGCACCAGCACCTATGACGGCCTGTCGCTGGCCTGGGCCATCGTGGAGTACATCCACAACCACCCGCGGCTGCGGTCGAAGACCCTGTTTGCCACGCACTATCACGAACTGGTTGACTTGGCCGAGCTGTTGCCGGGGGTGCGCAACTACAACGTGGGGGTGGCCGAGGACAAGCCCAACGACCGGGTGATTTTCCTGCACAAGATCGTGCCGGGGGGCGCCGACCGCTCGTATGGCATCCATGTGGCCCAACTGGCTGGGCTGCCGCGGCCGGTGATCCACCGCGCGCAAGAGATCCTCCAGCAGCTTGAGGCCTCCGCCGGACGCGCCGTCCACCTCGACGACAGCCTGGCCGGCACGCCGAGCCGCCAAATGGCCCTGTTCCCCGAAGCCAGCCCGCTCCTCACCGAGCTGGAGTCGCTGGACCTGAACGCGATGATGCCGGTCGAGGCGCTGAATAAGTTGTTTGAGTGGAAAGCGCGGTTTGGAAAATAGTGTGTGGGTATGTGGGTGTGTGAGTGGTCTTACCCACACACCCACATACCCACACACCCACACACGGCCTTACGCCGCCAGCTCCACGTACTCCTCCCTCACCGCGTCCGCCCCCGACGCACCGAACAACGCCAATAGCCGCGTGATCAGGCCGGCCTTATGCTCGGCGTCGCGGCGCGACCAGGTACGGGATTTGATCTCAAGGTAGAAGCCGGGCAGGGCCGGCTTGAGCACCCGGTCCAGGTTAACGAAGAATTGCTCACCCTGGTAGGCCACCAGCCAGCGGCGCCGGTCTTTCTCAATCTCGCGCTCGGCGGCGGGCTGGAAGTATTCGCGGTAGAAGCGCAGGCTGTGCACGGCCGGCGCCAGGTAGCGCGAGCGCGACAGCAGCGCCGACCCGTACGCATCCGGCTCGTGCTGGCCGGTGAGCGTCAGCCGCGAGCGCACGTTGGTCACCTGGCCGTCCTCATCCACGAATTCGTCCTCGCGGTAGCGCAGGCGCCCCTGGCTGGGATCGTCAAACAAGAAATAAGTGTCGAACTCGTGGTAGCGCACCTGGCGCTCGATGCGCAGGGCGTCACCCGCCAGCACGCGCAGCACACCCTGGTCACTCTCCAGCTTGACCTTGGCCTGGATCTCGAAGCTCTCTTCCTGCACCGCGCCGCCGATGGCAATCAGTTTCTGCAGCACGCTTTCCTCGCGCTGGATGAGGAAGTAATCGATCCGGCGCGCGTAGTCGCCGGCGGCCAGTTTGAGCGCCTCTTCGTCAAGCGTCAGCAGTTGGCGGTCGCGCATCAGCCACTGCCCGTTGACCATGACGGCCTGCACGTCGGTGGCCTTGGCGGCATAGACGATCTGCGAGTAGATGGCGTTCGGGTCGCGCCGGAAGGCCGGCGTGTTGTGCAGCGCCGCCACGTCCAGCAGGATCAGGTCGGCGCGCTTGCCGGGCTCCAGCGAGCCGGTCAGGTGGCCGAGGTGCAGCGCCTGCGCGCCCAGCCGCGTGGCCATGGTCAGCGCCTGGCGCGCCGGCAGCACGGTGGGGTCGCCGGTGGTGCCCTTGGCCAGGAGCGCGGCCAGGTGGAGCTCGGTGAACATATCCAGGTCGTTATTGGAGGCCGGCCCGTCCGTGCCGATGCCCACGTTCAGCCCGGTCTGCAGCATCTGCACCACCGGCGCCACGCCCGAGGCCAGCTTGAGGTTGCTGGTGGGGTTGTGCGCGATGCCGGCCCCGGCGTGCTTGAGCGTGCGCATCTCGCCTTCGTCAATGTGTACGCAGTGCGCGGCCAGCACCTTGGCCTCCAGCAGGCCCTGCTTCTTCACCCACGGCACCACCGGCATGCCGTGGTCGCGCCGCGAGTTCTCCACCTCCAGCAGGGTCTCGGAGATGTGCGTGTGCAGCGGCACGTCGAACTCCACCGCCAGGGCCGCGCAGGCCTGCAGAATCTCCGGCGTGCAGGTGTAGGGCGCGTGCGGCGAGACGGCCGGCACGATCAGCGGATGGTCCTTCCACTGGATGATGAACTCGCGCGCCAGCGCCAGCGAGTCTTCGTAGCTGCGCGCATCGGGCGTGGGGAACTTGAGCACGGTCTGCCCGCACAGCGCCCGCATCCCGGCGGCGGCCGTGGCCTCGGCCACGGCCGTCTCGAAGTAGTACATGTCGGCAAAGGTCGTGATGCCCGAGCGGATCATCTCGGCGCAGGCTAAACCGGTGCCCAGCCGCACAAAGTCGGGGTTCACGAACTCGCGTTCTACCGGCATCATGTAGCCCATCAGCCACACG
>CAYUYN010000020.1:0-1417 GCA_964449185.1 uncultured Anaerolineales bacterium
TTCTACCACTGAACTACGCCCGCAAGAGGTGCCGAGACACAGGATCGAACTGTGGACACCGCGATTTTCAGTCGCGTGCTCTACCAACTGAGCTATCTCGGCAGGTAGCCCCGAGGCGAGCACGCCAGGGCTTTATATCGCGGCTGAGATTGTAAACTAGGGAGGGGGTGTTGTCAAGGAAAGGGCGGTGACCCTTGGCGTGCAGGTGCTCGCGCACAAGAAAAAATGGGGAGGGCGCGCTGGATGGGCATAGCCCGTCCAGCGCGCCCTCCCCATTACTCTTTTACTGAGGGTTCTTAAGCGCCCGCCGCACACGGTCGGCGATGGCGCGCACGAGGCAGTCTTCTTCGCTGGAGGCGGTGTCGTTCCAGGCGGCGCGGGCTGGCGCTGCGGGCGGCTGGTGCTGGCCGTGGGCGTGGCATACACCGCAGGCCAGGCAGAACTCTTCCAGGTCGCCGGGCCGGCTGAAGCCCCAGTCCTGGCGGGTCTGGAGCAGCTTGGCCACCTGGTCGGGCGGCAGGGTGGGGCCGCCGCCCAACAGCCGGGCCAGGGCAATGATCTTGGCGGTGTGCTCGATGGTCTCGAGGCGCAGGTAGGCCTCGGTGACGCTGCGGCCGACGGTGAGCGTGCCGTGGTAGGCCAGCAGGATGGCGTCGTGGCCGACGATGAGCTCGGAGACCGCGTGCTGGTTCTCGATGCTGGAGGGCGTGGCGTAGGGCGTGGTGGGCACCAGGCCCAGGAAGACGATGGCCTCGGGAATGACGCACTCCGCCAGGGAGATGCCGGCCACGCTGAGGGCGATGGCGGTTAGCGGGTGGGCGTGAACCACCCCGGAAATGTCCGGACGGCGGCGGTAGGCCTCCAGGTGCATCAGCAGCTCGCTGGTGGGCTTGAGGCCGGGGCCGGCCTCCACCAGTTGGCCCTGCATGTCGACGATGATGAGCTGTTCGGGCGCCAGGCTCCCCTTGGCCAGGCCGGAGGGCGTGGTGAGGAGGCGGTCGGGGCCAAGCCGCGCGGAAATGTTGCCGGCGGAGCCATCCACCAACTCGCGGGCGTGCATCATCTGCCCCACGCGGACGATCTCGGCGCGCAGGCCGGCGGTGTTGTCGGGCGTTGGCATTAGCCGGCGGGTTGGGCGACCAGGCTGAGGAGGGGCAGCACCAGGTCGCGGCTGGAAAGGTCCTTGACCTTGAGTTTCATTGGGAAAGGATGAGGGAGAAAGGATGAAGGATGAAGACGACGGACGACAGACGGCGGACGACAGAATACAAGTTAGCGAGGACATTCTATATCAGAGGCGCGGGGAAGGCGAATTGAGATGACAGGGTGAGCGGGTGACACGGTGACACGGTGACGGGTTCTTCTGACATCCGCTGTCCGACCTCTGCCTTCTTCCGACTACCCACCAACCACTGAC